>ONBN01000014.1 GCA_900316115.1 uncultured Eubacteriales bacterium | reverse complement strand
CTTAATGTAAGATGTTTCTGGTTTCCTGGTATATATTTACTCATAATGATTTTCCTCCTACTGCTGTCAGAAGGAGATATAACCATAGCACTATTATATAAAGAGTAAATATCTACTGTGCCAGAGTAAATTCCACCGCATAAGTGGGTGCTGGAATTTAAAATTTCATTTTGCGGAGAAAATGCATAGATCCCTCATATCTTGCGCTTGGTCTGATTTGGTGGTAAAATGAGTCGACAATCCCAAGATGCAGGGGACAGAAATTTGTCCTGAATCCATGAGAACGGAGAAATAATAATGAAAATAGATAGAGATGCTCCGGTTGGAGTATTTGATTCCGGTATTGGCGGACTGACTGTGGCAAGAGAGATCATGCGTAATCTGCCATCAGAGAAAATCGTATATTTTGGCGACACAGCCAGAGTTCCATATGGAAGCAAATCAAAAGAGACGATCGTCAGGTATTCCAGACAGATCATCCGGTTCCTTAAGGAGCAGCAGGTAAAGGCCATTGTCATAGCCTGTAATACTGCAAGTGCCTTTGCCCTGGATACAGTAAAGGCAGAGCAGGATATACCGGTGCTTGGCGTGATCGAGGCCGGTGCAAAGGTAGCAGCATCCGTGACCAGGAACCACCGCATAGGCGTGATCGGTACAGAGGGTACCATTGGAAGTGGGATCCATGCGGAATATCTGAAAAAGCTGGATCCTGAGATTACAGTGATCGGACGGCCCTGTCCGTTGTTTGTACCTTTGGCTGAAGAAGGCTGGACCCATGATCCTGTAACCACTCAGGTTGCCGAAAGATATCTGGCAGATCTGAAGAAAGAGGATATTGATACACTGATCCTTGGCTGTACTCATTATCCGCTGCTGCGGTCTACCATTGCACAGGTGATGGGGGAAGGGGTACGTCTTGTGAACCCGGCTTATGAGACAGCGCTGGAACTGGGACGGCTTTTAAAAGAAAAAAATATGTTGAGTACAGGAACAACTCAGGAGGATTTTCCCTACAGATTTTTTGTCAGCGATCTGGCAGATAAATTTACCGGATTTGCAAATTCCATCCTGCCTTATGATGTGTCTATGACACAGAAGATCGACATAGAGAAATACTGACCAGTTCCGGCAGAGTGCCGGATGCTATATTAAAAAAGGAAATGAACATAACATGGAAAAACAAGTGCTGGTGCATGTAAGCGGACTGCATATGATGGACGGAGACGGACAGGAGGAACCGGTAGAGATCGTGGTTCCAGGGGAACATTATTTCCGCAATGGCAGCCATTATGTGCGTTATGAAGAAATGTTGGATGAGAGTAATAAACCAACTGTAAATTATATCAAGATTTCCCCTAAAGGGATGGAGGTACGCAAGAAAGGCCTGGTGAATACCCATATGGTCTTTGAACAGGGAAAGAAGAATGTGGCTTTTTACACCACACCTTTTGGTACTCTTCAGATGGGGATCGCTGCTACCAATCTGGAATTTAAGGAAAACGAAGGAAGTCTGGACATGAAAGTAGATTATGCCCTGGAAATGAATGAGGGTCATGTGGCAGACTGTTGTCTTTCTATTCTGGTAGAAGAAAAAAACGATCATTTTGTCTTATAGAAGATTTTGGGGATCCGGGTGATCTGGATTCCATATAAAAAAACCTGTATATACAGCTCTGGGATCAGGTCTGTGTGTACAGGTTTTTGTATGCGCCGAAATACGGCTTATTTCTTTTTCTTATTTTTCTTGCCGGTTGTATTGGTGTTAGCTGCTGCAGCATTGGCTTTCTTTGCGGATTTGCCGGACTGCTTTGGCTGAGACTGAACTTCCGGGGTCTTGTCTTTTTTGAAACGGGCAAAAAAGCCTTTTTTCTTCTTAACTGGAGACTCCAGAGTACCATGGATACCCTTAACACCTACAATATATAATCCGCTGACTTCTGCCTTGATCTCTTTTTTTACCGGGATCAGGTCAAAAACCTTCTCGTCTGCGATCAGGATAGAAATCTTCGGGCCGACTTTTGCTTTTACGATCGGCAGTTTGGAACGGCGCAGAAGCTTTGGAGTCTGGTCAATGACCATCTGTGGAAGACCTGACTGCTTCAGCGGCAACCGCTTTTTGTCGATGACCAACATGGAAACCGTCTGTTTGGAAGCTTCGATCTGTGCCTGCTGCTCCTCTTGCTTCTTCTGGGTCTTTTTTCCGAAAAAATACAAGCCGATCAACAAGCCTACCAGAACAACCAGAATGACAAGAAGGACGATAGTTACTGTACTCATATACGCATCCTCCTGTGTGTAATTTGTAATAATGCTCACGCAGAGTTTATTTTAACATTGTTTGAGGTAAAACGCAATTATTAAAATAAAATAAAACAGGTAACTAAAATGGGCGTGAAGCCACACGAAAGTGTAACTTAAATTTTTCGGATGGTTTTCCATTTTCCAGTGCGGTATTGTGCATAGGAAATAATAAAGTTAGCAGTCCATCCGATTGGCACAGCATACCATACACAGGCAATTCCGAATCTTGGAGCAAGCGTCATTGCCATGATCACACGGATGCTTAAGTTTACCAGATTGGCAATGGTGAACATTTTCATATCACCGGCTCCACGGAGCACACCGTCCACAGCCATTTTGAAGCCGATCATTCCAAAGAAAAATCCCATAAATACAAGGTAAGATCGACCTGTAGACAAGGCAGTCTGGCTGCCATCTGCACCAAGAAACAGGGTGATCAGCTGAGCAGGGAAGAATTCCAGTACAATGCAAATGATAACTGCAAAGAAAGCTACCAGTTTATTAGCCTGTACATAGCCTGTTGTGACACGGCTTTTCTTATCCGCACCTATATTCTGGGCTGTGTAAGAGGAAATGGCGTTTCCGATTGCTGCCATAGGTACGATACAGATGGATTCAATACGCATTCCGGCAGAAAATCCAGCCAGTGCTTCTGCTCCAAAGCTGTTTACTACAGACTGCACCAGCATCATTCCAATTGACACTGTGGACTGCTGTAGAATAGAAGGAAGGGCAATTTTTGCCATGGGCAGCAGCTCTTCTTTTGCGAAAATACCGTCAGCATTACCCTTCAGCTTCTGCAGTTCTTTCAGAAGAACTGTAAAAGAACCTATGACAGATATGCCCTGTGCGAGCAGGGTTGCCCAGGCAACACCTGCTACATCAAGGTGAAAATCAGCTACAAAGATCCAGTCCAATACAATGTTAAATACAGAAGAGAAAATCAGAAAATATAATGGGATCCGAGATTTCCCCAATGCATTGAACATGGAGGACAGCACATTATACATAAACAGAAATGGCAGACCCAGGAAGTAGATCTTCAGATATGTAACAGACATATCCAGGACTTCTGCCGGGGTATTCAGGGCGATCATAATGTTTCTGCTGAATAACAGTCCGAATCCGCCAAGCAGTGCACTGATCACTAAAAAGGCTATTAAAGCTGTGTAGATCGCTTTTTTCAGTTTTCCGTAACTGCCCTGTCCGAAATACTGGCTGACGATCACGGATGCTCCGATGCCGCCTCCAATGGCAATGCAGATAAAAATATTTGTAAGGGAATAGGCGGCACCGACTGCTGCCAGTGCTGTTTCTCCTACAATTCTCCCTACAATGGCAGAATCCGCCATTGTGTATGCCTGTTGGAACAAATTACCAATGATCATGGGAAGTGAGAAAAAAATAAGAGCCTTTAAAGGCTTCTCTGTAATAAGATAATCGTTTGTCATAAAAATTACTCCTGTCAAAAATGATGTGTTTTACGGCTGTTACTGGCCGGGTCACATGCATTATAATATTAGCATGGGATCATAAAATATGCAAGAGATCTGAAGGGAGCGGGGACCTAGTGTTATGTAATTCTTAAAATAAAATAAAAACGGAATAGGAATGTAGAATTTAGGAGAATAAACGGTTATAATAAAAAATACGATATTGGGAATTATACAGATAAGAAAAACTTTTTGGATGGAAGTTATGTATTGTCCATGAAGAAGAAGGAGTATATTGAATGAGGGAGATGAAGCCGGAGCAGGAGGACAGCAGGGAGCTTAAGGACGAACTGCAGCTTCCTGGGGAAGAGAAGCCAGGATTCTGGGGAGACAGTTCGACAGGTTCCGGGGAGACAGATACAGATGAAAAGGCTGAAGCGGCTTATTACGAGGCACGCAGGCAGGAACGGCATGAGCGGATCCTGCTTCGCAGAAAGAGAAGAAAAAGGAACAGGATTCTTGCGTTAGTTCTTACAGCAGTGGTACTGCTTGCAGGCGGAGGGATTTTGTTTCGTAAAGATATAGGGAAGCAGCTTGGCAGGATACAGACAGCCGTGACAGGCGGCAATAAGAAGATAAGCAATAAAAAGGATACAGAGAATAAGAAGGATATTGATGTAGCAGCAACCGGGATTTCTCCTGTGCCAGAGGTGACGGAAGAAGCAACGCCTACTCCAGAGGTGACGGAAGAAGCAACGCCTACTCCGGAAGCGACAGAAGAAGCAACGCCTACTCCGGAAGCGACAGAGGAAGTAACGTCTACCCCGGAGGTGACAGAGGAAGCAACGCCTACCCCGGAGGCGACAGAAGAAGTGACGCCTACGCCGGATCCTGCAGCTGTAGCAGAGGCAGAGCGGATCCAGCAGGTCCTGGCTCAGGCAGAAGGTTATGCAGTTCAGTATAATTATGACCAGGCGATCAGCCTTCTTCAGAATGATACTGCTTATGATAGCAGTCCTGATATGCAGCAGGCAGCAGCCGGTTATCAGCAGACAAAGGATGCCTGTGTGGCATGGAGTCCTGAGCAGGTGACACATATTTTTTATCATTCATTGATCGTGGATACGTCGAAGGCGTTTGACGGAGATTACAAACAGGATGGCTATGATCAGGTTATGACCACTATGAATGAGTTTAATCAGATCACCCAGACCATGTATGACAGAGGCTATGTGATGGTCAGCATTTATGACCTTGCCCAGATGGATGAGAATGGTGTGATGCATGGCAAAGAGGTGTATTTGCCGGAAGGGAAAATCCCGTTTGTGCTTTCGCAGGATGATGTGTGTTATTATCATTCACAGGACGGTGACGGGATCGCCACAAAGCTGGTGATAGACGGAGACGGAAAGGTGAGGAATGAATATGTGGAGGATGACGGGAGCGTTTCTGTAGGAGACTATGATGTGGTTCCCCTGATCGACCGCTTCGTAGAAGCCCATCCGGAT
The DNA here is from genome assembly GCA_900316115.1 of uncultured Eubacteriales bacterium. Taxonomy (GTDB): domain Bacteria; phylum Bacillota; class Clostridia; order Lachnospirales; family Lachnospiraceae; genus Blautia_A. The sequence goes on along the minus strand of ONBN01000014.1, from coordinate 36,500 downwards.
TTTTCCTATCATGGAGCCAAGGGCATTGTTGCACTTACCGGGTATAATGGGATCCTTGGATACCGTACAGATATCAGTTATCAGACCAGACCGGATGACCTGAATGATGACAAGAAGGCCTGGCTGGATGCTCATCCGGACTTTGATTTGGATACAGAGAGGGCAGGGGCGAAGGCAGTAGCTGATGTCATGAAAGCAGAGGGTTGGATTTTTGCCAGCCATACCTGGGGGCATAAGAATATGTCCAGTGTATCCATGGAAAGGCTTGTGACAGATACCCAGAATTTCAAAGAGAATGTGGATCCGCTGATCGGCGGTACAGATATTATTATTTTTGCATTTGGTGCAGATATTAATGATGGAGGCGATTACACCGGGGATGAGAAGTTTGAATATCTGAAATCCCAGGGTTACAATTATTATTGTAATGTAGATTCAAGCCAATATTTTGTACAGATCCGGGACAGCTATTTCCGCATGGGGCGCAGGAATGTGGATGGATACAGGATGTACTACAATCCGGATATGCTGTCGGATCTGTTTGACGCATCTACCGTGTTTGATTCATCAAGGCCTACGCCGGTACCGCCTATGGGCTGAGGTCCGGGCATAAACAGGAGAAAGGAAGATTAAAATGAAACGAAAAACATGTTTGGCTGTACTTGCCATGTGTCTGGTGCTGGCAGCTGGCTGCGGAGATAACGGAAGCAGTGATACGGATACTACAAAGACTGAGGATACAAAGACAGATACAGCGCAGGATACAGATGGGAAGAAGAGTGGCTCAGAGTCAGACACCCGTCTTGTATCTGTAGATGATATAGATAAATATATTACTCTGGGAGAGTACAAGGGGATCGTCCTTACAAAGAGTAATGTACAGGTTACGGATGAGGATGTGGACAACCGGGTTACAGAGAACCTGAAAGACAATATGAAAGAAGTTACCCAGAAGGGAGCTACTGTCCAGGACGGGGATGCAGTTACCATCAATTTTGTGGGTAAGAAGGACGGAGTGGCGTTTGAAGGCGGATCAGGGAATAACTATGACCTGACTATCGGATCCGGCACCATGATCCCTGGCTTTGAAGAAGGTATTATCGGTATGAAAAAAGGTGATACCAAGGATGTTGAGGTTACATTCCCTGAGGATTACAGGCAGACAGACCTGGCAGGACAGGATGCAGTATTCCAGATCACTTTGCAGAGTTTCCGCAGAGCGCCTGAGTTTACAGATGAATGGGTGACAGACAATACGGATTATGCCAATATGGAAGAGTATAAAGCTGGGGTACGTACCCAGCTGGAAGCAGAAGCTGTTACAAATGCAGATCAGGATCTGAAGAACCAGGCATGGTCACAGGTATTTTCCAATTCTGAGATCAAGGAATATCCTCAGGCAGATATGGATGAAGCTTCTGCAGAGTATAAGCGCCTGGTACAGAAATATGCAGATCAGGCAGGAATGAAGCTGGAAGAGTTTGTAGAGTCCCAGGGGCTGACTACAGATGATTTTGACAGTCAGTGCCAGTATTATGCACAGCAGAAGGTAAAACAGAATCTGATCGTCCAGGGGATCATGGATGCAGAGGGTATCACTCTGGATGATGAGGAATGCCTGGCCATCCAGGATCAGATCCTGCAGCAGTCCGGTGCAGGCGACATGGCAACACTGATCGACACATACGGACAGGCAGCAGTGGACGAAACCATTGGACTTCTGCGTATTGAGAATTTTCTTGTAGCCAATGCAAATGTAGAACAGGCTGAGGCTGATGATACAGCCGTAGATGCAACAAATACAGATACAACAAACACAGATACAGCCGGTGCAGACACTACAGGCACAGATGCAGCAAATACAGATACAGATGCAGCAAACACGGATACAGCCGGTGCAGACACCACAGGCACAGATGCAGCGAATACAGATACAGCCGGCCAGGATACATCTGCCGCAGACGGTACGGAGGCTTAGTAATGATAATTCAGGGCGGAATGGTATTCCAGGAGGATGGAAGCTTCCGCAGACAGGATCTGTATATAGAAGATCATAGGATCGTATCCAGTGCACAGCAGCTGACAGACCGGACTGTGACAGATGCAGATGGTTTGCTTGTTTTACCGGGGCTTATAGATATCCATAGCCATGGAGCGGCCGGACATGATTATTCTGATGGAGATATGGAAGGGCTGAAGGCTATACTCAGGTATGAAAGACAGCATGGGATCACATCCTGCTGTCCCACTTCCATGACCTTGCCAGAGGATACCCTGAAGGATATTTTCATTAATATCCGCAGTCTGGGGGAATATGAGGAAGGCGCAACGGTTCAGGGAATCAATATGGAGGGTCCTTTTCTTGATCCTGTCAAGAAAGGAGCACACAAAGAATGCTATATCCGGAAGCCGGATCCTGAACTGTTTCGCAGATTGAATGGATATTCCGGAGGCTTGATCCGTATTATGACCCTTGCGCCCAATACAGAAGGGGCAATGGAATTTATCCAGAAGTTTCATGAGCAGGTGTGCATCTCCCTTGGACATACATCTGCGGATTATGATACAGCCAGGACAGCTATGGAAAAGGGTGCACATCATGTGACACATCTTTTTAATGCTATGGAGCCTTTGGGGCACAGGGCACCCGGGCTGATCGGCGCGGCCTTTGATGATCCTGAATGTATGGCAGAGCTTATCTGTGACGGGATACATGTACATCCCTCGGTAGTGAGAGCAGCATTTCATATGTTTGGACCTGAGAGGATGATCCTGATCAGCGATTCCATGATGGCAGCCGGAATGGAAGATGGTACTTATCATCTGGGCGGCCAGCTGGTACAGGTACAGAATAAAAAGGCGCTTTTGCAGGACGGCACGATTGCCGGCTCTGCGACTAATCTTTTTGACTGTATGAAGAAGGCAGTATCTTTTGGGATTCCGCTGAAGGACGCTGTTTTTGCAGCAACCAGGAATCCGGCAAAGAGTATAGGGATCTATCACAGAACCGGATCAGTAACAATTGGAAAGGAAGCAGATCTTCTTCTGGTAACACCGGAATTGGATCTTATTCAGGTAATATGAGTATAGAAGTGGGATGTTAATCCTGCCATATGCGAATAATTATACAATCGGTTAATCATAGTTAAGAGTGGGGTTATTGGTGAAATGAACAGAAGAACAGCACGTGAGAGGATGCGCAGGAAAAAGCGCCAGATGAGACGAAGGAAGATCATCAGGCTTGCCACATATTTGGTGGCTATGGTTCTGGCAGTGGTATTTGTGGTAAGAGGGATCATTATTCCCATTGCCAACCGTATCAGTGGAAAGGATGAAAGCAAGTCGGTAGAGGTACAGGCCAACATATCAACAGATCCGGATGCAGCTATCCGACAGCCTTTAAAGGGCCAGCAGGATGCGGCCAAGGTAGCATATGTGGCTCCCGGATGGCATGAAGATGAAAATGGCAAGTGGTATCAGAATGCTGATGGTACATATTATGCAGGAGGGTTTCAGGATATTTCCGGAACCAAATACTGTTTTAATGATAATGGTTATGTTCAGACCGGCTGGGTATCAAAAGGAATAAAGGATTACTATTTTAATGAAGATGGATCTTATGACCCCACTCAGAAGCGTAAATTACTTTGCCTTACTTTTGATGATGGGCCGGGACAGTATACAGATGATCTGTTGAACTGTCTGGAAGAGAATAATGCACATGCCACGTTTTTTATGCTTGGACAAAATGTGGTCAATTATCCGGAACAGGTACAGCATATCCTGAAAGCCGGATGTGAGATCGGAAGCCATTCTTATGATCATCCTAATCTTAAAAATCTGGATCTGGATTCTGTAAAGAAACAGTTTACCGATACAGATGACCTTCTGATCAAAGCCTGTGGCCAGGCGGCAACGGTAGCCAGGGCGCCTTATGGAGAATGGAATCAGGATATCATTGATACTGTTGGAAAGCCGTTTTTTACCTGGAGTGTGGATTCCAGGGACTGGGATTATATGGATGCAGACCTGGATTATAAGTCCGTTATGGAGGGGGATCTGTCTGATGGAAGTATCATTTTGATGCATGATATTCATCAGCCTACAGTAGAGGCTGCAAAGAGGATCATTCCGGAGCTGGTGGCACAGGGCTATAAGCTGGTCACAGTAAGCGAGATGGCTCAGGCCAAAGGAGTGACTCTGCAGATGGCATCCTATTCTGATTTCTGGCAAAGTTCTTTTGATAAGGGGATCATTGCCGGGGCTTCTTCTGAAGGAGGAGATACTTCTGGCGAAAGTACTGATGGAAATACTGGCGAAAGTATTGATGGCAATACGGATGAAAGCGGCGAATAACTGGAATAGTCAGAAATAACAGATTTATGCATAAAATACAAGAATATGGGAGGGTATGTTGTCATTTAACATTGACGCATTGCCCTCCCATTGGTATAATATTGACTATGAGGCGGTTCTATAATATGACTTTTTTGAACAAAGTGCATAGATACAGACGGAAAAGGTATGGGATCGCCCAAATTACGATCCGGCAGATATTACAGAGCAGGAAAATGCCGGATGAGCGGACTTAAGAGTAGGAGGCATAAAACATTGAGCAAATGGTATGAAGAAGCAGTATTTTATCACATGTATCCAATCGGTATGACAGGTGCACCCAGGCAGAACACACAGGAGGAAGTGACACACCGTTTTCCGGAGCTTATGGAGTGGCTTCCGTATGTTCAGTCATTAGGCTGCACTGCGATTTATATAGGACCATTATTTGAGTCTACTTCCCATGGCTATGATACCAGAGACTATAAGCTGGTTGACCGCAGACTGGGAGACAATGAGGATTTTAAAGCTTTTGTTGCAAAAGCGCATGAGCTGGGGATCAAGATTGTTGTGGATGGCGTATTCAACCACACAGGCAGAGAATTTTTTGCATTTAAGGATATTCAGCAGAACAGGGAAAATTCCCCATACTGTTCCTGGTTTAAGGGGATCAATTTCGGATGGAATTCCCCGTATAATGACGGATTTGGCTATGAAGCATGGCGGAATTGTTTTGAACTGGTCAATCTGAATTACTGGGAGCCAAAGGTAAGGGAGTATATCCTTAGTGTGATCGGCTTCTGGATCGATGAATTTGATATTGATGGTATCCGTCTGGACTGTGCAGACTGTCTGGAATTTTCCTTTATGGAGGAGATGCGCCGTTATACCAATGAGAAAAAAGCGGATTTCTGGCTGATGGGTGAAGTGATCCATGGGGATTACAGCCGCTATGTAAGTGCAGATAAGCTGGACAGCGTAACCAATTATGAACTTCATAAGGGCCTTTATTCCGGTCATAATGATCACAATTATTTTGAGATCGCACATACCATCCGCAGGGAATTTGATGCTAACGGAGGCATTTACAAAGGACTGAAGCTGTATTCCTTTGTAGACAACCATGATGTGGACAGGATTGCTTCCAAGCTGAATGTACCAGGACATATTTATCCGGTACATACCCTGTTGTATACACTTCCAGGTATTCCATCCTTGTATTATGGCTCGGAATGGGGCATTCAGGGAAGAAAAGAGGGGGCAAACGATGATCCTCTTCGTCCAGCAGTAGATCTGAAGGAGGCCCTTGAGCATGTGCCGGATCCAAAGCTTCTTCAGTGGGTAAAAACACTGGGACGTATCCACAAGGAACAGCCTGCATTGTCTGAAGGACGGTATCAGGAGCTGCTTCTTACAAACAGACAGTATGCATTTGCAAGGATTCTGGGAGATGAAGGAGTGATCGTTGCTGTGAATAATGACGATAAAGACGCATACTTAAGCATCCGTGTTCCGATGCAGGGTAAGACATATACCAGTCTTCTGGACGGATCGATAATAAAAGAAGAAAACGGTGCCCTTCAGGTGAAGCTTGCACCTAATGAGAGCTTTTTGGCAGCTATGCGCTGACAGGTCAATAAATGTTTTCTAGGAGGTAATCTGTATGGGAGAGAAAATGCAGTTCACAGAGCTGGATCAGTATCTGTTTGGACAGGCAACGCATTATGATATTTACAAGAAGCTGGGAGCCCATCCGGTTTCTTATGGCAGACAGAAAGGCGTGTATTTTGCTGTATGGGCGCCGAATGCACAATATGTATCCGTGATCGGCGAGTTTAATGACTGGGATACCCAGGCAAATCCCATGGAAAAGGCCGGACCTATTGGCGTTTTCCAGGTTTTTGTGCCTGGAGCCAGAGAGGGGCAGCTGTATAAGTTTTATATTGTGGGGATGCATGGCGAAGAGCTTTATAAGGCAGATCCATATGCAAATGCAGCCGAGATGCGTCCGGGAACTGCCTCCCGCATTACAGATATTTCCTCATATAAATGGAATGATGGTGTATGGATGAAGAACCGCCCCCGGTTCAACGAAAAAAAGGATGCAATGGCAATTTATGAGGTGCATCCCGGCTCCTGGATGAAGCATCCAAGCACTGAGGACAACAGAGAAGGCTTTTTCAATTACCGGGAATTTGGTGAGATGCTGGCCAAGTATGTAAAAGAAATGGGATATACCCATGTAGAACTGATGGGGATCGCAGAGCACCCGTTTGACGGCTCATGGGGGTATCAGGTTACTGGTTATTATGCACCTACTTCCAGATATGGCACGCCACAGGACTTTAAGTATATGATCGATTATCTTCACAGACATAAGATCGGTGTGATCCTGGACTGGGTTCCGGCTCATTTCCCCAAGGATGCCCATGGACTGGCTAATTTTGACGGTACAGCAGTTTATGAGCATGAAGACCCGAGACAGGGGGAGCATCCGGACTGGGGCACTAAGATCTACAATTACGGACGTCCGGAGGTAAAGAACTTCCTGATCGCCAATGCACTTTTCTGGATCGAAGAATGCCATGTGGACGGCCTGCGTGTAGATGCAGTAGCGTCCATGCTTTATCTGGATTATGGCAAGAGTGACGGTCAGTGGGTAGCCAATAAGTACGGCGGCAATGAGAATCTGGAGGCGATTGAATTTTTTAAGCACCTGAATACGGTTGTCCTTGGAAGAAATCATGGGACTGTGATGATCGCCGAAGAGTCTACGGCATGGCCTAAGGTAACTGGCAAAGCAGAGGATGGCGGTCTTGGATTTTCCCTAAAATGGAACATGGGATGGATGAATGATTTCCTGGAATATATGAAGCTGGATCCTTATTTCCGCAAGGACAATCACAACAAGATGACCTTTGCCATTACATATGCTTACAGTGAGAAATATGTGCTGGTGCTTTCTCATGATGAGGTGGTTCATCTGAAATGCTCCATGCTCAGTAAGATGCCAGGTGAATTGGAGGACAAATTCAAAAACCTGAAAGTCGGATATACATTTATGATGGGACATCCTGGTAAGAAGCTGTTGTTTATGGGACAGGATTTCGGACAGCTGCGGGAGTGGAGTGAGGAGCGGGAGCTTGACTGGTTCCTCCTTCAGGAAAAGGAGCACCGGGATCTGCAGAGCTTTGTTAAGGATCTGCTGTATATTTACAGGAAGTATCCTGCCGCTCATGCCACGGATAGTGATCCTCAGGGATTTGAATGGATTAATGCAGACGATGCTTACAGAAGTATTTTCAGCTTTGTGCGCAAGTCGCCTACCAAGAGAAACAATCTTCTTTTTGTATGTAATTTTACACCGGTTGCAAGACCGGACTACCGGGTTGGCGTGCCAAGACTTAAGCAGTATACACAGCTTATGGATGAGAATGGAAGAACCGGGAAGAAGGTATTCCGTGCAGTGAAGCAGGAGTGCGACAACAGGCCATATTCGTTTGCGTATCCGCTGCCTGCATACGGGATCGCTGTTTTCCAGTATTAAGCGGATGGGGATTTTGTAAATCTTTTACTGATCTTTTTTCTGTATTAAGTGAACCTGCTCTTGCTTTTTGGAAAAAGTTAGGGTATAATGAGCGCGAAATTGATAATTAATCAGGAAAGCGTAGAGTTTGAAAGGAGAATATTAGCAATGAAAGTATCCAATATTAAAGACGTTGATAAATTTTTTGAAGTAGTTGACAGCTGTGCAGGTAGAGTTGAGCTTGTTACAGGCGAGGGTGACAGACTGAACCTGAAGTCCAAATTATCCCAGTATGTATCTCTTGCAAACATCTTCTCCAACGGCGAGATCCCGGAGCTTGAGATCGTAGCATACGAGAAAGAAGACATCGAGAAGCTGATGAACTTCATGATCAACGGCTGATTTTCAGCAAGTCGCTGTGAACAGTAACGATGTGTTTTATTAGGTAAAAGGATATCAGGCTGACGTTTGGGGAAGAATCTCTAAGGGCGTCAGCCGTCGTTTTATGCATGAACCAGGGGGCGCAAGCGTTTCCTGGTCAAGTTGCGTTCATGGATCAAATCCAGAACAGAAAGGAAAATAAAATGGTAAAGATTGATATTGTTTCAGGATTTCTTGGAGCTGGAAAAACAACTCTTATCAAAAAGCTGTTGAAGGATGCATTTCAGGGCGAGCAGGTTGTTTTGATCGAGAATGAATTTGGCGAGATTGGCATTGACGGTGGTTTCTTAAAAGAAGCAGGGATTCAGATCCGTGAAATGAATTCCGGATGTATCTGCTGCTCTCTGGTCGGCGATTTTGGAGCATCCTTAAAGGAAGTTGTAGAGAAGTACCATCCGGACCGTATCCTGATCGAGCCATCCGGTGTTGGCAAGCTGTCTGATGTGATCAAGGCTGTACAGGGTGTGGAAAAAGAAGTTGACATAACACTGAATAGCTATACAACCGTTGTTGACGCAAAGAAATGCAAAATGTATATGAGAAATTTTGGTGAGTTCTTCAACAACCAGGTAGAGTATGCCGGGGCGATCATTATGAGCCGTACAGATATTGTGGATGAAGAAAAAGCTACAAAGGCAATGGAGCTTTTAAGGGAGATTAATAAGAATGCTGCCATCATCACCACACCTATCGAGAAGCTGGAAGGCAAGAAGCTGCTGGAGGTTATGGAGCATCCGGTATCTTTGGAAGAAGAACTGCTGGAAGAGGAGCATGAGCATCATCATCACCATGACCATGATGAAGAATGTGGCTGCGATCACGATCACGAGCATCATCACCACGACCATGATGAGGAATGTGGCTGCGGCCATGACCATGATCATGACCATCATCATCACCATCATGCAGATGAAGTATTTACAAGCTGGGGCCGTGAGACAGTTAAAAAATATACCAGAGACGGACTGGAAAAAATGCTGGGAGCACTGTCTGCATCTGAGGAATATGGTATCATCCTTCGCGCAAAGGGAATGCTGCCTGCAGAAGATGGAACATGGATTTATTTTGACATGGTTCCGGAAGAAACAGAGATCCGTGAAGGTGCACCTGAATATACTGGTCGTCTCTGCGTGATCGGATCTAAGCTGAACGAAGAGAAACTTGCACAGCTTTTTGGATTGAATGCATAAAGCGGAGGATAGACCATGGATGAGATCAGGGTTCCCATATATTTGATCACAGGATTTCTGGAAAGCGGTAAAACCACTTTCCTCAGATTTACCCTGGATCAGGACTATTTCCAGATCGATGGAAAAACACTTCTTATACTTATGGAAGAGGGAGAAGAGGAATACGATACAAAAGCCCTTGCGAAAAATAATACAGTGGTAGAAGTGATCGAAAAAGAAGAGGATCTGACTACAGAGCGCTTAGAGGCAATGGAGATCATCCATCAGCCTGACAGAGTGGTCATTGAATACAATGGCATGTGGCTGGTCAGCAGGTTTTATGACATGAAGCTGCCCTTTGGCTGGGGTGTGGAACAGCAGATTACCTGTGTGGACGGAAGTACGTTCCAGGTATATATGGCAAATATGAAGTCCATTTTTATGGACATGGTGAAATATACGGACATGGTAGTATTTAACCGGTGCAAGAGAGAAGATCCGCTGGCCAATTACCGGAGAAGCATTAAGGTTTCCAACCAGAGTGCAGAAGTGATCTTTGAAGATGAAGAAGGGGAGATCGATGATATTTTCGGGGATCAGATGCCCTTTGACGTAAATGCTCCTGTGATTGAAATTCCGCCTGAGGATTACGGTATCTGGTTTGTGGATGCAATGGATCACCCGGATACTTATGTTGGAAAAACTGTCCGGTTTAAGGGACGGGTTATGAAGCCCAGAGGAATGGGCAGCAAATTCTTTGTACCTGGAAGGATCGCCATGACCTGTTGTGCAGATGATACTACATTCCTTGGCTTTGTATGCAAAAGTGCATTTGCACCTAAGCTGAAAGAAAAGGAATGGGTGGAGGTTACTGCAAAAGTGGCTTTTGAAAGACGAATGGAATACCAGGGAGATGGCGTGGTTCTTTATGCAGAGAATGTTACGCCATGTGAGCCACTGAAAGAAGAAATGGTATATTTTAACTAGATAGCAAGAGGATAATATGTATTTAATAGTTGGTTTGGGAAATCCAGGAAGGCAGTATGAGGCCACCAGACATAATATGGGATTTGATACCATTGACTGTCTGATCGAAAAGCATAATGTGCCCCAGGGCGGCGTAAAATTTAATGCAATGTATGGAAAAGGGATCATAGGCGGCGACAAGGCGATCCTGATGAAACCTCTTTCCTTTATGAATCTTAGCGGAGGCCCTGTCCGTGATATGGTGAATTTTTTCAAGATCGATCCTGAAAAGGAACTGATCGTGGTCAGTGATGATATTGATCTGGAGCCGGGACAGCTGCGGATCCGTAAGCAGGGAAGCGCAGGCGGCCATAATGGATTAAAGGATATTATCCAGAAGCTGGGCACCCAGAACTTTATCAGGATCAAGGTCGGCGTAGGAGCAAAGCCTCAGGGCTGGGATCTGGCAGACCATGTACTGTCCCGCTTTTCGGACAGTGACCGTAAGCTGGTAGATGAAGCTATCCAGGAGGCTGCAGACGCTGTTGAAAAAATCATTTCACAGGGACCGGATGCGGCTATGAATGAATATAATCGGAAAAAGAAAATATGAAAACTTTTATTCAACCTTTACACAATCTTGCAGAGTTTGAAGAAATACAGAAATCAGTAAAAAATAATAAAGGGGTGCTGCTGTTGACCGGCTGCACCCTTTCTCAGAAAGCGAATATGATCCATGGGCTGTCTGATATGTTCCGGCGCCGTCTGGTGATCTGCGAAGACGAAAGACGGGCAAAGGAACTTTATGAGGATACACGTTTTTATGACAAAACGGTATTGTATTATCCAGCCAAGGATCTGCTTTTTTTTCAGGCTGACATTCACGGAAACCTTCTGATCAGGCAGAGAATGCAGGTGATCCAGGCACTTCTTGAGAGGGAAGAGGTTACGGTTTTTACCAGCATTGACGGCTGCATGGATTATCTGATGCCTCTGGATAAAATACAGAATCGGGTGCTTCATTTTTACAATGACAGTGTGATCGATATGGAGCAGCTGAAAAAATCCCTGGTAGAACTGGGATATGAGCGTGTAGGCCAGGTGGAGATGCCGGGGCAGTTTTCAGTTCGTGGAGGCATTGTGGATATTTATTCGCTGACAGAAGAAAATCCATGGCGTATAGAGCTATGGGGAGATGAAGTGGATTCTATCCGCAGCTTTGATGCAGAAAGCCAGCGTTCTTTGGATAATCTGGAAGAAATCATGATTTATCCGGCAGCAGAAAAAACGCTGGACAAAGGTATGGTATCTTTTCTTGATTACTTTCCGGAGGAGGAAGCTTTGATTTTCCTGGATGAGCCTAACCGGCTGACAGAAAATGGCCAGGCTGTGGAAGAGGAATATCAGCAGAGCCTGATGCACAGGGAGGAAAAAGGGGAACAGAAGCTTCCAGGACAGTGGCTGTGCAGGTTTGAAGATGTAAAGAAAAACCTGAACAAAAGAAACTGTGTTGCCCTGTGCGCTTTGGAGCCAAACCGGGAGGGCTGGAAATTTACAGGTAATTTCGGGCTTACAGTCCAATCTGTAAATTCCTATAACAGCAGCTTTGAACTTCTGGTAAAAGACCTTTTCAAATATAAAAAACAAGGATATCAGATCGCACTTTTATCCGGCTCCCGTACCAGGGCAGAACGATTGGCAAAGGATCTGCAGGCAGAAGGACTGAATGCGTTTTACAGCCAGGATTATGACCGGGTGATCCAGCCAGGGGAGATCATGGTACTGTATGGCCATGCAAGCAGAGGCTTTGAATATCCTCTGGTGAAATTTGCAGTGATGACAGAGACAGACATTTTTGGTCAGGAGCAGAAAAAGAAGAAAAAACGAAAAAAATATAATGGCAATCATATCCAGGACTTTTCCGAGCTTTCCATTGGGGATTATGTAGTCCACGAAAAACACGGACTTGGGATCTACCGTGGAATTGAGAAAGTGGAAGTGGATAAGATCGTCAAGGATTATATAAAGATCGAGTACCGAGACAGCAGCAATCTTTACATTCTGGCTACCCAGCTGGATGCCCTGCAGAAATACACTGGCGCAGATGCAGACAGAAAGCCCAAGCTGAACAAGCTGGGAACCCAGGAGTGGAACCGTACCAAGACAAAGGTGCGGGGGGCTGTAAAGAATATTGCAAAAGAACTGGTGGAGCTTTATGCAGCCAGACAGGAAAAAGAAGGGTATGTATGCGGGCCGGATACTGTATGGCAAAGGGAATTTGAGGAAATGTTCCCTTATGAAGAAACGGACGACCAGCTGATGGCCATTGAAGATACAAAGAGGGACATGGAAAGCACCAAGATCATGGATCGTCTGGTATGTGGAGATGTAGGTTATGGGAAAACCGAGATCGCTCTGCGTGCTGCATTCAAAGCCGTACAGGAAAGCAGACAGGTGGTTTATCTGGTGCCTACCACGATCCTGGCACAGCAGCATTACAATACCTTTGTACAGAGGATGAAGGAATTTCCTGTAAGAGTGGATCTTTTGTGCAGGTTCCGCACGCCGGCCCAGCAGAAGAAAACACTGGATGATCTGAAAAAGGGTCAGGTGGATATTGTGATAGGGACCCACAGGGTCTTGTCCAAGGATGTAAAATTTAAGAATCTGGGCCTTTTGATCATTGACGAGGAGCAGCGATTCGGGGTAGCCCATAAAGAGCGGATCAAGCAGATGAAAAAGGATGTGGATGTGCTGACTCTTACAGCCACACCTATTCCAAGAACCCTGCATATGAGTCTGATCGGGATCAGGGATATGAGTGTGCTGGAAGAGCCGCCTATGGACCGTATGCCTATCCAGACCTATGTTATGGAGTATGATGAGGAGACTGTCCGGGAAGCCATCAAAAGAGAACTGCGCCGTGGAGGACAGGTTTATTATGTATATAACCGGGTGACGGATATTGACGAAGTAGCTGCCAGGATCGGAAAGCTTGTTCCTGAGGCAAGGGTAGACTTTGCCCACGGGCAGATGAGTGAGCGGGAACTGGAACGGGTGATGTATGGTTTTATAAGCGGTGAGATCGATGTGCTGGTTTCTACTACTATTATTGAAACAGGGTTGGATATTTCCAATGTAAATACCATGATCATCCACGATTCCGATAAATACGGGCTTTCCCAGCTTTATCAGTTGCGGGGGCGTATTGGCCGTTCCAACCGGACAGCATATGCATTTTTGATGTACAGGCAGAACCGTATGCTGAAAGAAACAGCAGAAAAAAGACTGTCTGCTATACGGGAGTTTACAGACCTGGGAAGCGGGTTCAAGATCGCTATGCGAGATCTGGAGATCCGCGGAGCAGGAAACCTTCTTGGAGCGCAGCAGCATGGACATATGAATGCAGTAGGTTATGATCTGTACTGCAAGATGCTTAGTGAAGCAGTCAAAGAGGCTAAGGGCATTCAGACCATGGATGATTTTGAGACCACTATAGACCTTGTAATGGATGCATTTATCCCGGACACCTATATATCCAATGAGTTTCAGAAGCTGGATATTTATAAACGGATCGCAGGGATAGAGTCTCAGCAGGATTATGATGAAATGCTGGAAGAGCTGATCGACCGTTTTGGGGAACCGCCAAAAGCAGTACTAAATCTTCTGGCCATTGCCCGTCTGAAGGCACTGGCACACCAGGCATATATTACGGAGATCAAACAGACAGGGAAAGACTGCAGGATCACATTGTATGAAAATGCAAAGATCAACCCTGCAGGGATCCCGCCGCTTATGGAGAAATACAGGCGTTCCCTACAGTTTAAAAACGACCAGACTCCAAAATTCTTTTTTACACCTGTGGGGCCAGTGGTTCCTGCACTTACCCAGTTTGCAGGGGAGTTGCTGGAACTTGTGGAATAAGAGGTACAACCAGGCACAGGCAGGACCAGCTCTTTTAACTCTGGTATGTGGAAGGATAAGATGATACCAACGGATTGCTCCGTGCGTTGCACTCTCGCAATCCTGGTATCATCGAAAATTCACACAAAAATGGTTGCCTGATGAGGAAAAAAAGGCTATACTATAAAAAGTGTAACCTGTGATGCAGGTGCGTCAGATTGGAGGAAGATATGAAGGATTTATTGAAAAGAACAACTATCGCAGCCCTGGCCGGAGTGCTGGCAGCAGGGATGTTTACAGGCTGCGGTGAGAAAAAAGTAGATGGAACAAAGACAGTTGCTACTGTAGATGGTACAGACGTGCCGATGGGTGTATTAAGTCTTTTTGCTAGAGAGCAGCAGGCACAGACCATTGCTATGTATCAGCAGTTTATGGGTGGCAGTGCTTCCAATATCTGGAGCGGTGTGGCAGATGAGGATACAGGAGAGACTTATGGAGAGAGCGCTGTAAAGAGTGCTCTGAAGCAGGTAGAGCTTCTGTACGTAATGAAAGAGAAGGCTGCAGATTACAATGTGGAGATCACAGAGGATGAGCAGAAAGGCATTGAAGACGCAGCAGCAGCCTTTATGAAGGATAATGATGAGGATACGATCAAGGAGCTTTCTGTTACAGAGGATCAGGTGAAGACTTTGCTTGAGCTTGAGACTTATCAGAAGAAGATGCAGGATCCTATCAAGAAAGAAGGCAATATTGAGGTTTCTGAGGATGATGCACAGCAGTCAGCCTTTACCTATGTTAATATTTCATTGTCCGGAGATGATCTGACAGATGACGATATTGCCAAGAGGAAAGAGCAGGCTCAGGAGATCCTTGATAAGGTGAAAGAGGATCCGACAGCAGATATGAAAGAGATCGCTAAGGGTGTAGATGACAGCTATACCGCATTAAATGGCACATTTACTACCAAAGAATCTGATGATGAGGATTTCCAGTCTACTGCATATCCGGATGAAGTGCTCACTGCACTTCGTACCCTGAAAGAGGGTGAAGTTTATGACTCTCTTGTAGAGACAGATACAGCTGCTTATATCCTCAGACTGGATTCTGAGAAGGATGAGGATGCTACTGCTTCCAAGGTTAAATCCGTAACCACTACAAAAGAGAATAAATATTATTCCGAAACAACCGAGAAGTGGCTGGATGATGCGAAAGTCACAGAGGATGAGAAGGTTCTTAAGACTCTTACATTCTCAGATAATCATACTTTCACCATCAAAGCTACCACATCAGATGCGGCAGACGAGGCCGAGGTAACACCTACAGAAGAAGCTGCAGAGGAGACTGAGGTAACACCTACAGAAGAAGCCGCAGAGGAGACCGAGGTAACACCAACAGAAGAGGCCGCAGAGGAGACTGAGGTAACACCAACAGAAGAAGCTGCAGACGATACAGAAGAATGATAGACATATCAATCCATAAAAAATGGGTACGTGGCACAGATCAGTGCTGCGTACCCATTTTTGATATGAGCTGCTCGACTTGAATTTCAAATCAGCTGGAAGTGTTTCATTGCATTCCAGATTCCATTGTCTGTAATATCTGTGGTGCGGTAAGTGCAGAACGGGAAAATCTCAGGCATGGAATTGCCCATGGCAATACTTGTGCCTGCGTACTTCAGCATAGCCAGGTCGTTGGTGCTGTCGCCAAAAGCAAAGCTGTCTTTAAGGGACGGGCCAAGATGATCCAGCAGGAACTGGATACCGGTAGCTTTCGTATATTGGGCCAGGGTGACTTCCCAGACATCATCCCCATGGTCAAAACAGATCATGCCGTTTTCTTTTGCATATTTTTCAAAGCCTGCCCGGTCAGAGCCTGGTTCAATGGATACCAGATACTTGTCAAAGGTATAGGTGGCAGCTTTTTCCCCTGTGTATTCTGCAATATTTTCTGTAGGTGCCATTTTCTGGATCATAGGGAAAATAGGATGATGATGTCTTTCACCATCATACAAAATGGCATCACAACGCTCGAAATAAGTAGGGATGCGGAACTGTCGCAGCTTTTCTACAATGTCCACGCACAGATCGTGGGGAATGGACTGTGAGAATAGCAGCTGGTCATTCATGTAGATCTGGGTGCCACAGCCGCATACGTAGCCGTCAAAGCCAAGTGCCTGCAGATCCTTTGGGATGATCACCCGTGTACGGCCGGTGTTGATAAAACACAGATGGCCGTTCTTTCTGGCCTGGGAAATAGCCTGCGCCGTGCTTTCGGGAATGGTGCAAGGCGGTGCTGTAACAAGGGTACCGTCAATATCAAAAAACAGGATTTTTTTATTCATCTTCTACCTCATCATCTGTATCTTCTGCTGCACCAGACAGATCGCCCATATGTACGCAGATACCATTGACCTCGATCTCACCCTCCATAGGGATCACCAGGCATTTCCTTCCATCGATCACCTTCGTCTCGATCAGCTCGGCACGTTCAGGGTCGATTTTTACTACTACATCCGGTGTTTTTACTTCAAATTTGCGGGGGCTGGCAATATTGGAAGCCATCAGAGAAGGGGCGTCCCCGGCAGCCAGCTCATACTGCTGGTCGAAGGTATCCAGCTTTTCTTCGGCCACACCGCAGTCCTCCAGAAGCCGTTTTACTTCAGGCTTTGTCAGTACAACTGGCTCCGGCTCATCCTTCTGGGCCTCGATCAGTTCATTCAGCTTCTCATGGATGCTGATCACGGTATTGTAATCACAGTCATCCCCCAGGGTTTCTTCTACCAGCATATTAAAAGAATCACGCTGTCCGCCTGCGGACATGGGAGCTGTGCAGCCCAGTACCTGGTCAATGAAAAGATCATGGAGTGCTTCCGCATTTTTGGAATAGTACAAAAGTCCGTGGATGTCTGTACTCCGGTCATTAAATACAGGGAAAAGAAAACCGGATTCAGGCATTTCCACGATCCAGTCACGGATACGGTCTTCAATGTTGTTTGTCTCTGCATTATAGCAAAGTCCTGCCTTGGACAGCTTTACCGGACAGATACTGCAAAGCAGATGTTCGTAGATCTCATCAGATGCGTCAAACATATCCAGTCCGTCAGAGGATTTGCCCGGGATGTCATAAACTGCATGGACAAGGATAATATAATAATTCTCCGGATAATCGTAATTCTCAATGATCCGGTCATAGAACTGCTCTACCAGTTCATCGTCTGTCAGGCGGCTGGCCCTAAGACGCATAAGAAATTCCTGGGTACCACCTTCCGCTTCCTGGGCAGTGGGAAATTCCATGTTCAGCAGGTTTTTACCTAGAGTGCCTGACAGGGTTTTTTTGAAAATCTCAAAATATTTGAACATTTCTTCCTCAGAAAGAGAGAGGAAGGCTTCTTTTAATTCTGTTTTTTTATTTTTTTCACCGTCTACATAACAGCCGCAGATCCTTGTAATGGAACAGTTGGCTGGTGAAAACTGTTTCTTGATTTCGGAAACTTCTTTTTTATTCATGTTTGATCCTCCTCGTCTGCTCATTATATCGCAAAATCTTTCTGTGGGCAAGAAAACAAAAAATCATAGATTTCTTTTGGTAAAAAAGAAAATCATAGATGGTAATGGTGAAAATGCACAAAAATGAATGCCAAAAACTGTTAAAAACAATTAAATACGTTAAGAAATTTATAGATAGACAAAAAAATATTATATTTATTTCCTAAACAAGGATTGCTAAAATATAAAACATCAAGAGCGGTACGAACCGCAATAAAAGGAGGACGTTTTCAATGAAGAGAAAAGTACTTGCCAGCTTACTTTGCGTAGCAATGGGAGTAACAATGATCGGATCAACAGCTGTATTTGCAGAGGACGCAGCTGAAGAAACTACAGAAGAGGCAGCAGATGACACTGCAGAGGCAGAGGACGCTGACGCAGAGGAAGCTGCAGATGATACAGCAGAGGCAGCAAGTGATTTCCTTGCAAAACCAGATATGGACGGCGTTGATGTAGAGAACGCTAAGATCGGTATCAGTATTTACCAGTTCACAGATAACTTCATGACACTGTATCGTACAGAGTTAGTTCGTTATCTTACCGAGGATCTTGGATTCAATCCTGACAACGTAATCGTACAGGATGGTAAGAATGACCAGGCAGAGCAGACAAACCAGATCAACAACTTCATCACAGATCAGGTTGACGTTATGATCCTGAACCTTGTTCAGTCTTCTTCCGCTCCTCAGGTAACAGATATGTGCAACGAAGCAGGTATCCCTGTAGTATATATCAACCGACAGCCAGATGAGACAGAGTCTGACAGATAGGCTTCCGACGGAATCAAAGCTACATACATTGGTGCAGATGCTAGACAGTCCGGTACATTCCAGGGCGAAGAGATCCTTGAGACAGAGAACAAAGGTGATATCAACGGCGACGGCAAAGTTTCCTATATCATGGTTCAGGGTGATCCGGAGAACATTGATGCTCAGTACAGAACAGAGTACTCCATCAAAGCTCTTACAGATGCTGGTGTAGAAGTTGATGAGCTTCTTCTTCAGAGAGGTGACTGGGATCAGGCTAAAGGACAGCAGATCGTACAGGATGCTCTTACACAGTATGGCGATGATGTAGAAGTTGTATTCTGCAACAACGACGCTATGGCACTTGGTGCTCTTCAGGCTATCCAGGCAGCTGGCAGAACAGTTGGTGAGGATATCTACCTTGTAGGTGTTGATGCTCTTACAGATGCTGTTCAGAACATCGTTGATGGTAACTTCACAGGTACAGTATTCAACGATTACTTCAGCCAGGCTCAGGGTGCTGCTAACCTTGCAGTTAAATTCCTCAAAGGCGAGGATGTTGATCCTGTAAACATGGTTGACTATGTAAAAGTTACATCTGACAACGCACAGGAAATCCTTGACAAAATCAAATAATTCAGATTCACATTGACAGTTGACTGAACATTTCGGGTGTGTCTGCAGGACACACCCGATTTTATGAAAAGGATGTGGCTATTCAGTAGGCGTTTTACAGATACTGAACGGTTACAACAGGGATTATGATTACAATGGCTGTTCGGCCAATATCCAGGAAAGGAGAGAGTGGGATGGCAGAATATAGATTGGAGATGCGCGGTGTAAGCAAAAGCTTCCCGGGTGTCAAAGCGCTGGACAAGATAAATCTTAAGGTTCGGCCGGGAACCGTCCACGCCCTTATGGGAGAGAACGGCGCAGGTAAGTCCACACTGATGAAGTGCCTGTTTGGTATCTACCATATGGATGAAGGAGAAGTTTATGTAGACGGTAAGAAAGTCAACATTAACAATCCGGATGAAGCATTACATAACGGACTGGCAATGGTTCATCAGGAGCTGCAGCCTGTACCGGAGCGGACAATCGCCGAGAATATGTATCTTGGCCGTTTCCCGACTAAGAAAGTGGGACCACTTCAGGTGATCGACCACAAGACAATGAATGAAGAGGCAAAGAAATGGCTTGAGAATGTCAAGATGCCTTTTGACCCGAAGCAGAGACTTGGGAACTTATCCATTTCACAGATGCAGTCCGTTGAGATTGCAAAGGCAGTTTCACAGGAAGCGAAACTGATCATTCTTGATGAGCCCACCTCATCTCTGACAGATAACGAGGTAGAAGCTCTTTTCCGTATTGTACGTGATTTACGTGACAGAGGCGTGTCCTTTGTATTTATTTCCCATAAGATGGCAGAACTTCGTAAGATTTCTGATGACATTACCATCATGCGAGATGGTACATATGTTGGTACCTGGGAAATGAAAAACATCAGTGATGATGATATTGTTAAAAACATGGTAGGCCGTGAGCTTACAAATATTTATCCTCCCCTTGACAACACACCGGGAGATGTACTTCTTGAAGTCGACAATTTTACCAGCATTCACAGCAATTCTTTCAAGAACTGTTCCTTTAAGCTGAGAAAAGGCGAGATCCTTGGATTCGGCGGTCTGGTTGGAGCACAGCGTACAGAGCTGATGGAAGCGATCTTTGGTATCCGCCACACTACCACCGGCGAAGTAAAGCTGAACGGAAAGAAACTGAATATCAAGAGCCCGAAAGATGCGATCCGCAATGGTATCGGTATGATCATAGAGGCTTTTGATGATGCAGAGTATTCAGGAAGTGTGTTATCGCTTATTGATAATGGAGAAGCTTTTATCAAACGAAATGCAAAATTAATGTGGAGAAAGACGGCTAATTCCAGAGAAGAAATGCCGGAATATGTAGAACGTAGTTATCATGAGGCATTGGTTAATGCGTTGGCTCATCGGGATTATCTTGTAAATGGCAGTGAGGTTCATATTGATATTTACGATGACCGCATGGAAATTTACTCTCCGGGCGGAATGCCAGATGGATCAATTATTCAGGAGAGAGATCCGCTCACTGTTCCATCTACCAGGAGAAATCCAGTTTTGGCGGATGTGTTTAACAGATTGGGGTATATGGAGCGGAAAGGCAGTGGATTTGGAAAGATTATTGGTGGATATGAATTTCAGATTAATTATGATGAAAGTAAAAAACCATCTTTTCGATCTGACAGATATCAATTTACTGTGGTGATGCCAAATTTGAATTATGGTGTCACTCAAGATGTCACCCAAGATGTCACCCAAGATGTCACTCAAGATGTCACTCAAGTAGACATGGACGCAAAGATTATCAGTTTGATAAAGAGAGACAACAAAATAAGTACCGAAAAAATGGCGGTTGAATTAAATGTTAGTACGAGAACAATTAAGCGCCATATAAAAGAAATGAAAAATGTTCAATATGTAGGCAGTGGTTTTAGTGGGTATTGGGAAATAAAGACGGAAGCATAAAAAGCATGCCCTACAGGATCGTCACCCAGGAGAACCTGGGCGAGATCGAGATGCTTCTTATGAAGTAGGACTTTATCAAACAAACAACAGATCGTGATTCACGGTTGTGTAGAAAAGCTGCTGGCAGGTGCCATAGTCCCGGGTCTGGGACAGCGCCCACATCAGCTTTGTTACGGAGGCTTCCAGAGTCATGTCGTAAGACTCCAGGACAGGAAAACGCTCCTTGATCATTTTGCCAACCTGATATACTTCCAGGTCACTGCCCTCGTGTGTGACCTGGGTAGCCATACAAACGATCTTACCGGAGGATATCCATGTTTCCAGCGCTTCCTGGAAGCTGGAATCCCCATAGTCCGGAAGTCCGCCTACACCAAAGGATTCTATGATCAGCCCATCATAAGAATCCGCCAGTACATCCAGGATACGTCCGTCAATGCCGGGGATCAGCTTCAAAAGAAAGATCTTTCGGTTCATATCATGGTAAAACTGAAGAGGTCTGGTGGATTGATCTTTATCGTCAATATAGAAGATGATCCGTTCGTCATGGATGGAAGCAATATCCGGATAATTAATACTGGAAAAGGCATTGTAGCTTTTGGAAAATTCTTTCTTTGCCCGTGTTCCGGCAATGACTTTGCCTCCAAATACAATAGAGACTCCGTGAGCACGGTCATGGGAGGCAAAACGCAGGCTGTCCAGCAGATTGGACCGGGCATCGGTAATTGCCAGGTCAATAGGCTTCTGTGCACCTGTGATCACTACAGGTCGCCGGTTGTTCTGGATCAGATAGGAAAGGGCGGCTGCAGTGTATGCCATGGTATCAGTGCCATGACAGATTACGAAGCCATCATAAAATTCATACTTCTTTTCAATGAGAGCCGCCAGCTGGGTCCAGTGCCGGGGGCTTATATTTGTGCTGTCCAGGGAAAAGGGCTGCACTGTGTCAATGGTGCAGAAGGTGGAAGCAGCAGGAATATAGGAAAGAAGTTCCTCCGCAGAAATCTGAGGGGAAAGGCCGTCTTTGGTGTATTTGGATGCAATGGTGCCGCCTGTGGCGATTAGTAAGATTTTCTTCATGGTACCTCCTAAAAGATCAGGATTATATTGATCAGAATTTTTTGTCTGTATAAAATTTCTACCTGTAATCACACAATGGTTTTAGGTTCATTTTACGTTGCCTGGAAATCCCTTGTCAAGGAGGGCTTAATTTTTAATGGATTAATTAAGAGACTTTGCATATCGGCGGGAGCGGTAACCTGCTTATTGACAAATACAGGGGATAAAATTATCATAGGAATGATAATGAATACAGGAGAAGACAGGATGGAACAGACAGTACAGCAGACAAAAACAGACAGAATAAAGAACAGATACCTGCGGGCCTTTAAAGCCGCATTTCCTTATACGATCCCTGTACTTACAGGCTTTGCAGCACTTGGGATCGCCTATGGACTTCTGATGGCATCCAACGGATATGGAGTGCTGTGGGCACTTCTTATGAGTGCGATCGGATTCGGAGGAAGCGTACAGTATGCGATGGTGCCGCTTCTGACCACTGTATTTGATCCGCTTCAGGCATTTCTGCTCAACCTTATGATCAACGCACGACACCTGTTTTACGGACTGTCCATGCTGGGCAAATATAAAGGCCTTGGGAAAAAGCGTTTTTTCCTTATTTTCGCATTGTGTGACGAGACTTTTTCCGTAGTATCCAGTGTGGATCCCCCGGAAGACGTTGATAAGGGATTGTTCTATTTCTTTATTACTTTTCTGGATTATTTTTACTGGTCAGCAGCTACAGTGGCAGGGGCGCTGATCGGCGGGATGATCACCTTTGACACCACAGGCTTGGATTTTGTACTGACTGCGTTATTTGTAGTGCTGTTCATGGAGCAGATGAAGAAAAAAGAAAACAGAAGCTATGGTATGATCGGGATTGCAGGAGCAGTGATCGCAACCATGATCTTTGGAGCAGGAAACATGGTGATCCCCTCCATGATCATTATTATGGCAGTGCTTCTGTTCATGGGAAAAAGCAAAAAAATACAGAAGGAGGAAGCGTAAATGTTTTTAACACCAGCACAGACGATGATTATGATCCTTGCAGTGGCGCTGGGGACAATGATCACCAGATTTACTCCTTTTCTGTTATTTCCTGACTCCAAGGAACCACCGAAGACGGTGCTGTATCTTGGAAAGGTTCTGCCTCCTGCAATGATGGGGCTTCTGGTGGTTTACTGCCTGAGAAATGTATCAATTATAAAATCACCTCATGGAATACCAGAGCTTATTGCAATTGCGGTGATCGTTGTCTTACATAAATGGAAGGAAAATGTGCTGCTGAGCATAGGAGCAGGAACTGTGGTTTACATGCTCCTTGTACAGCTTGTGTTTTAAAAGGAAAAAGGAGGGGCTTTATGACATTAACCCAGCTGCGGTATGCAATCACGGTTGCGAATTCTTCCTCTATGAATGAGGCTGCGAGAAAGCTGTTTATTTCCCAGCCCAGTCTTTCTTCTGCCATCAAGGAACTGGAAGATGAGATCGGGGTAGAACTTTTCAGAAGGACCAACCGGGGCATATCCGTAACTCCGGAAGGGGAAGAATTCATGGGATACGCAAGGCAGGTAGTAGAGCAGTACGCACTGATAGAGTCCAAATACGTATCCAAGGAAAAAGAAAAGAAGAAATTCAGTGTATCCATGCAGCACTATACATTTGCTGTGAGTGCTTTTGTACAGATGGTAAAGCAGTTCGGCATGGATGAATACGAGTTTGCAGTTCATGAAACCAGGACCTATGATGTGATCCAGGATGTGAAGAACTTTAAAAGCGAGATCGGCATTTTATACCTGAATGATTTTAACAGGAAAGTGCTGACCAAGCTGTTCCATGAGTCCAATCTGGAATTTCATAAGATCCTGGAGTGCAGCATTTACGTGTATATGTGGAAAGGCCATCCGCTGGCGGACAAAGAGGAGATCACTCTGGAGGAACTGAGGGAATATCCCTGTCTGTCCTTCGAGCAGGGGGGATATAATTCCTTTTATTTTGCAGAAGAGGTGCTTAGTACCTATGAATACAAACGGCTGATCAAGGCAGATGACCGTGCCACACTGCTGAACCTGATGGTAGGCCTGAATGGCTATACCCTGTGTTCAGGCATTATCTGTGAGGAACTGAATGGTTCAGACTACTGTGCTGTGAAGCTGAAATCTGATGAGGTAATGACCATCGGATATCTGGTGCGCCGGGGTGTGACCATCAGTCCATTGGGCCAGAAATATCTGGAAGAGATTTCCAAATATAAGGACAAGGCTCTGCGGTAAATGCCGGTGACGTACTTTTGTACGCCTTGCACGGCTATAGGAATAACTTATAACTGGCGCTAAAAATTACGAACTACCACTTTTCATAGAGAAGTGGTATAGTATCACTATCGACGATGAAAGAAAAGAGAAAGGATAATAAGTGACATGTCCGATATCCTGATTCAAAACGTGTGCAAAACCTTTTCCGCAAAAGAAGGAGAAGTACAGGCACTGAAAAATGTAAACTTATCAATCGGATCCGGCGATATCTTTGGTATCATTGGAATGTCCGGCGCAGGGAAAAGTACCCTGGTGCGCTGTATGAATTTCCTGGAGGTACCAAGTGAAGGCCAGGTTCTCATAGATGGGAAGTCCCTTGGGGATTTTTCAGAGAAAGAACTTCGGAAGGAGCGTGAAAAAATCGGAATGATTTTCCAGCATTTCAATCTGCTGATGCAGAAGAATGTTCTGGAAAATGTATGCTTCCCCTTATATATCCAGGGGAAAAAGAAACCGGAAGCAAGAAAGAAAGCACTGGAGCTTCTGGAGATCGTAGGGCTGGCAGATAAGGCAAATGCTTATCCGGCACAGCTTTCAGGAGGACAGAAGCAGAGAGTTGCCATTGCAAGGGCACTGGCATCGAATCCACAGATCCTTCTCTGTGATGAGGCTACAAGTGCTCTGGATCCACAGACCACTTCCTCTATCCTGGAGCTTCTGAAGGACATCAACCAGAAATTCCAGATCACCATTGTTATCATCACACACCAGATGGCTGTAGTACGTGAGATTTGTACCCACGTAGCGATCATGAAGGAAGGTGAAGTGAAGGAGCAGGGACTGGTAGCTGAGATTTTTACCCATCCCAAGTCCCAGGTGGCAAAGGAACTGATCAGCCGGGATACAGGTGCAGATGTGGAGCATGTAGTCACAAAGCCTGAGATCCAGAGCGGAGAGAAGATCCGCATCGTCTTTTCAGAAAATTCCGCTTTCGAGCCGGTGATCGCCAATCTTGTACTTACATTCCATGAGCCGGTAAATATCCTGAAGGCCGACACCAAGAATATCGGTGGTGTTGCCAAAGGAGAGATGATACTTCAATTCATGAAAGACAGCAGCAATGTGGCAGAAATGAAAGAGTATCTTAAGGAGCATGGACTTGAGATAGGGGAGGCGGACTGATATGTGGACAAAAGAAGTAACAGATATGATCATAGCAGGTGTTGGCGAGACCCTGTATATGACACTGGTATCTACCCTTCTGGGTTATGCCTTTGGACTGCCCCTTGGTGTACTGTTAAAGGTATCTGACAAAGAAGGATTGAAGCCAAACAAATTTTTATATAAGATCCTGGATGTGATCGCCAATATTTTCAGAAGTATCCCATTTTTGATCCTTTTGATCCTTCTGATCCCGCTTACCAGATTCCTGGTAGGGAAAAGCTATGGTACAACAGCAACTATCGTGCCGCTGACTATTGCTGCCATTCCTTTTATCGGACGAATGGTAGAGTCTTCCCTGAATGAGGTAGACCCGGGAGTGATCGAGGCAGCAAGATCCATGGGAGCAAGCAACTGGCAGATTGTGATCAAAGTAATGCTTGTGGAAGCACGTACTTCACTGATCTCCGGAGCAACCATTGCCACAGGTACGATCCTTGGATATTCCGCAATGGCCGGTACTGTAGGCGGTGGCGGACTTGGAGACATTGCCATACGATATGGATATCACAGATGGCAGGCAGATATCATGATCGTTACTGTTATTCTGCTGGTATTGTTGGTTCAGCTGTTCCAGACCATTGGAATGATGATCGCCAACAGACTTGACAAAAGGAAGTAACGGTTATAGGAATGCGGAGCAATCCTTGTAATCGGGAAAAAGATAAATAAAAAAGAAAAATGATAAACGGAGGAAAAAATTATGAAAAAATTAATCGCAGCAGCCCTTACAGGAGCACTGGTACTTGGTACCGTAGGATCAACTGTAGTATTTGCAGAGGATGATGACAAGACCATCACAGTAGCAGCTTCCGAGACACCTCATTCTGAGATCCTTGAGCAGGCAAAGCCAATCCTTGAAAAAGAAGGCTATGATCTGGAGGTTACTGTATTTGATGACTATGTACAGCCAAACGAAGTTGTAGAGAGTGGTGATTTTGATGCTAACTACTTCCAGCATATCCCATATCTTGACAGCTTTAACAAGGAGAAAGGCACACACCTTGTAAATGCTGGCGGTATCCATTACGAGCCATTCGGAATCTACCCAGGAACAAAAGACAGCCTGGATGATCTGGAAGACGGAGACACCATCGCTGTACCAAACGACACAACAAATGAGGCAAGAGCACTCCTTCTTCTTCAGGACAATGGTATCATCACTCTGAAAGACGGTGTTGGTCTGGAAGCAACTGTAAATGATATCGAGGAGAATCCTAACAATGTAGAGATCGTTGAGCTGGCAGCAGAGCAGGTTGCACGTGTTGCTGATGAGACAGCATTCATCGTATTAAATGGTAACTATGCACTTCAGGCTGGATACTCTGTAGCAAAAGATGCTCTTGCATATGAGAAATCTGATTCTGAAGCAGCTAAAACATATGTAAACGTAATCGCAGTAAAAGAGGGCAATGAGAACAGCGATAAGATCAAAGCTCTGGTAGCAGCCCTGAAATCCGACGAAATCAAAGACTTCATCAACGAGAAATATGACGGTGCTGTAATTCCTTTCGATGACAGCACAGATGACGCAGCTGCAGACGATGCAGAAGCAGCAGATACAGAGGAAGCAGCAGATGCTGATACAGATACAGCCGCTGACGCAGAAGCAACAGAGGATGCTGCAGAATAAAGATTTCCCAAGATCCTGACATGCCGGGTGAGGGGACTTCTAAGGTGTATGACAACAATATACCGGCAGTAATATAGATACAGCAATGTAATGCAGGATGGACAGATCCCGCAGATTGGACGAAAGTTTGGTCTGCGGGATTTCTTCTTTTTGACAAAAACCGGTAAATCAATTATCATAGAAAGAAAAATGATTATGTGAGGCAATAAAGGATATGAAGGAGACACCAGACAAGAAGCTTTCCATCATAGATGTGGCAAAGCTGGCAGGAGTATCTACAGCCACGGTTTCCAGGGTACTGAACGGGAACGGCGGTTATTCAAAGAAAACAGAAGAAAAGGTATTGAATACCATCAAAGAATGTGGGTTCACGCCCAATGGGAATGCAGTCAGCCTGCGGACCAACCGCAGCCACTGTATTGGCGTGATCGTGCCGGATATTACCAATGAATTTTTTGCAAAGATCATCCATGAACTTGATATTTTTTTCCTGGAACATCACTATTCCCTGCTGATCTGTGACTCCAACGAAGATTATGAACTGGAAGATATGTATATCCATAACCTGATCCAGAAGAATGTGGATGGGATCATCTATATTTCCGGGCAGGATGAGATCAAGAATATCAGCAGTGTGGAGACGATCCCTATTGTATATATTGACCGTTGTCCCAAGAATGCAAAGGTTCTGATCCAGTCTGACAATGAACAAGGAGGATATCTGGCTACCAGAGAACTTCTGGAGAGTGGATGCAGGAAGATCCTTCTGATGCGGGATCTGCGGTATGCTTCTACCATCCGCCATCGTAAAGCCGGGTACCTGCGGGCGCTGGAAGAGGCAGGAGTGCCTTATAACGGCAAGCTGGAGATCGGGATTTTTCCGGATTATGAGGATGCCAGGAACATGATGGACAGGGTGCTTAAGGTTATGGGCTGTTATTTTGAC
The DNA here is from genome assembly GCA_900316115.1 of uncultured Eubacteriales bacterium. Lineage (GTDB taxonomy): Bacteria > Bacillota > Clostridia > Lachnospirales > Lachnospiraceae > Blautia_A. Next base: position 8,197 of record ONBN01000014.1, on the reverse strand, counting down.
GGTATATTTGCTACCAATGACCGGATCGCCCTTGCATGTATCCAGGTGCTGATGCAGAAGGGATACCGTGTGCCAGAGGACGTAAAGGTGGTAGGCTTTGACAATGTTTCCCTTACAGAATTCTGCAATCCGTCTATCACTACCATTACCCAGGATACCAGGGCTATTGCCCTTGCAGCAGGAAAGTCTGTGCTGGATCTGATCCATCACAAAAAGATAAAAGAGAAGATGACAGTGATCCCGGTAGCCCTGGAAAAAAGGCATTCTACCGAAGTTGTCTGATCTGTATTTTATGCCAGGACCGGCCACCGTAACATTGCGGTGGTCTTTCTTATTTTACGGAAAATTTTACAGGAAATAGCGAGTCTTCATAACTGCATAAAAAATCCCCCCTAAAGCAAAAATCCCTCCCCCTCTTTTCGGAAACGGCAGGTTGGGTTAAGATAATATCAACAAAGGAAAGCAAAACAGATGAGGGAGGGAATGGAATGAATAAGGTCATTGTCTCCATGGACAATATCAGCAAAAGTTTCCCGGGAGTAAAAGCCCTGGATCATGTAAAATTTGAGCTGCGTTCTGGAGAAGTTATGGCACTGCTGGGAGAAAACGGTGCAGGTAAATCCACACTGATGAAGATCCTTAGTGGTGTATATACCAGGGATGAAGGCACAATGGAAATTTTCGGAAAATCCTACGAGGACCTGACACCAAAGCAGGCGCAGGCAGCCGGAGTAGCCATCATCCATCAGGAACTGAATATGTGCCGCCATCTGACGGTAGCAGAGAATATGTTCCTTGGCAGGGAGATCAAAGGCGGCATTTCCCTGAATAACAGTAAGATGCAGAAGGAAGCAAAAAAGATCCTGGACGATCTTCATATTGATATCAGTCCGGATCAGGTGGTAGGAGATCTTCCGGTATCCAAGCAGCAGATGGTGGAGATCGCAAAAGCCCTTTCCATTAATGCAAGGATCCTGATCATGGATGAGCCTACATCTTCGCTTACAGCAAAAGAGATCGACGATCTTTTCAGGATCATCCGAAAGCTGAAGGATGAAAGAAGAGGGATTGTTTATATTTCCCACAGATTGGAAGAACTGTCCCATATCGTGGACAGAGTTGCCATTATGAGAGATGGCCAGTATATTACAAGCGGCAATTTTAAAGATATGACCATGGATGAAATTATCCGAAATATGGTTGGCCGTGAGATCAAGGAAAAATTCCCAAGGGTCGAGTGCAAGAAAGGGAAAAAGATCTTTGAAGTAAAAAATCTGAATGCAGGAAAAATGGTGCGAGACATTAATTTTTCCCTGTATGAAGGTGAGATCGTAGGATTTGCAGGACTGATGGGCGCAGGCAGGACAGAGACCACAAGAGCTATCTTTGGAGTAGATCCAAAAGACAGCGGAGAAATCTATGTGGACGGCAAACAGGTTCACATCAGCTGTCCTATGGATGCCATCCGAAACGGCGTGGTTCTGGCTCCTGAGGATCGTAAAAAGGACGGTCTGTGCACAAAGCTGAGTATCCGGCAGAACCTGGCTCTTCCAAATCTTGATCTGGTATGCAATAAAATGGGCGTAGTTAATTCCGCAAAGGAAGACGCTCTGTGTGAGAAAGCAGTGAAGGATCTGCGGATCAAAACACCAAATGTGGAAATTGATTCCGGTAATCTTTCAGGAGGAAACCAGCAGAAGGTAGTAGTTGGAAAATGGCTGGCAAGAGATTCAAGAGTTGTGATCTTTGATGAGCCTACCCGTGGAATTGACGTAGGAGCAAAGGTTGAGATCTATAATCTGATGAATGACCTGAAGAAGCAGGGGATCGCAGTTATGTTTGTATCCTCGGAAATGCCGGAGGTTATGGGAATCGCAGACAGGATCATTGTTATGTGTGACGGAAGGATCACAGGAGAGGTTATGGCAAAAGAGGCCAGCCAGGATGAGATCCTGACAATGGCAACATCATTTGAAAATAAAGGAATCCAGAGCAACTGACAATGGATGGGAGGAAAGAAAGATGAATAATAAACAGCAAAGCCCCTTAAAGAAGTTAATGGGGATCAGGGGAATGGGGGCAGCACTCACAGCATTTGTGGGACTGATCATTATTTATATCGCATTTGGTATCATTAATCCGGCAGTATTTTCAGGACAGAATATCCTGAACCTGCTGCGTTCCATGTCAAAATATCTTCTGATCGGTATTGCACAGAGTTATGTACTGATCACAGGAAACATTGACCTGTCCATTGGATCTATGGTAGGTATGAGCGCCATGATCACAGCAACCTTAATGACCAGCGGAATGAACCCGGTACTTGCAATTGTTATTGCGCTGGTTGCATGTCTGGCAGTTGGCGTAGTAAACGGATATCTGGTAGGAAAATTCAAGCTTCCTCCATTTATCGCAACACTTGGTACCATGTTTGTGGCAAGAGGTATTGCTTACATGGTAAACGGCAACCGTAACACAGACGCTATTGCTACAGGAGTTGGAAAAGATACAGCAGATACATTCCAGAACTTCTTCTATTACGGAAAAACCCTGGGGGTTTATAATACATTCTGGATCGCACTGATCATTTTCGTAGTATTCTTCTTTATCCTTTCCCAAACACGTACCGGACGTCATATTTACGCCATTGGTTCCAATGTGGATGCGGCAAAGCTTTCCGGTGTAAACGTAGTTTCCACTACAGTAAAAACATATCTGGTAAGTTCTGTATGCTCCTGTGTTGTAGGCCTTATCCTTTGTGCACAGGCAGGAATGGGAAACATGGAAGCAGGAAACATGTATGAGATGTACGGCGTAGCAGCCGGTGTAATCGGTGGTGTTTCCCCACTTGGTGGAACCGGTATCCTTCTTGGAACCTTTGCAGGTGCTGCTGTATGGCAGACACTGGAAAACGGACTGAACATGATCGGTGCACAGGTAGGTATCCAGAGAGTTGTGATCGGTGTGATCGTTGTAGCAGCCGTTCTTCTGGATGTAGTAGTAAGAAACGGGCAGTTTGGAAGACATAAGAAATAATAAGAAGTATTAAAAATAATTTCATAACAGGAACTAAACCGCAGATGAGAAGGCGGATAGTTATATAAAAAATATTACAGGAGGGTTTTACAATGAAAAGAAAACTTTTAGCAATGGTGTGTGCAGCAGCTATGATCACTTCTATGGGAGCATCCGTTTATGCAGATGAGGAAGTAAAGGCAACCGGAGATGAGAAGATCGCTCTGATCACAATGGATTCCATTGACCAGCATTGGATCACCTTAAACGAAGGCGCACAGGCAGAAGCAGAAGAACTGGGAGTAACAGTTGACTTCATGTCCCCTAATACAAAAGACGATGCACAGCAGATCGAGTGTGTAAATAATGCAGTTGCAGGCGGATATGATGCAATCATGGTAGCTGCAAACGGACCGGATGCTATTTCTTCCGCACTTCAGGAAGCAAAAGACCAGGATGTTAAGATCATTTATGTTGATTCCCCTGCAAACGTAGATGCAGAAGCAACATTTTCAACAGACAACAAGGCAGCAGGAAAAACTGCTGGCGAGGAAATGAAGAAAGCTCTGGAAGCAGCAGGCGTTACTTCCGGTAAGATCGGTGTTATCAATGTAAATGCTGCAACAGATTCCTGTGTAAACCGTGAGGAAGGCTTCAGAGAAGCATTTGACGGATCTGACTTTGAGATCATGGAAACACAGTACGGCGAAGGTGATGCAGCAAAATCACAGAGCATTGCAGAGAACTATATTACACAGGGGGGGGTGTAGGTATCTTCGGATGCAACGAAGGATCCACAACAGGTGCTGGAAATGCAATCAAGGCTTCCGGAAATACAGATATTATCGGTGTTGGTTTTGATAAATCTGACGCAATCCTGAACCTGATCGATGACGGATATCTTCTTTGCACAATGGCACAGAATCCGGATGTTATGGGTTCTGAAGGCGTAAAAGCAGCTGTAAGAGCAATCGGCGGCGAGGACCTTGGCGGTGAAGTTACAGACACAGGTGTATCTGTGATCACAAAGGATTCTGATAAATAATAAGGACTGAAATTGTTCTGACCAATACTGGGGGTGCTGCCAGATGGCAACATCCCCTTCTTGCCCGCTGGCAGAAAAGGTATTATTATAAAGATAATAAAAAGGTACAGTTTTAAAGGGACGGGGAAGAATATGGAAATCTTAAAGGTTGTGATCGCAGATGATGAGGTAAGGATCTGTCAGTTGATCCAGGCACTGGTGGACTGGGATTCACTGGGAATGAAGATCGTGGGAGTAGCCCATAACGGAGAAGAAGCATGTGAGATGGTACAGAGCAGCCAGCCGGATATTCTGATCACAGATATACGTATGCCCGGATGCAGCGGTCTGGAACTGGTGCAGAAGGTAAAGGAAGCGGATCCGGATCTGGAAGTGGTAATCATCAGTGGATATGCTCATTTTGAATATGCCCAGCAGGCTATCAGCTATGGGGTAGGCTATTATCTTTTGAAGCCTGTGAATAAAGGAGAACTTACCGAGACACTTCAGAAGCTGCAGAAGCGGATCAGCGAACGTAAGGAATCCCGCCAGTCCCATCAGGAACTGGTGAACAGGAGCAGAAGAGATGACGACCATTAAAGAGCAAACCTGATCGACCGTCTTTTGGATCAGCCGGATCAGGAGGCTTCTGAGGAAACACTTACCGGTATTTATCATTTGCGGATCTGTCCCGGAGTTTTCCAGGCTTTTTGTGTGAAAGCGGATTATGGCCGGGAAAATCGTGGAACCCATACAGATGTGCTGATGGAAAAGGTAGAGGAAGCGCTGGAAAGGAATCTGAAAGCGCGGGAAGGGAACTGGTGCTTCTTACCCGTGAAGATTACTGCTATGGGATACTGAATTATCCGGAAAAAGAAAAGGAGCAGATCCGTCGAAGCCTGAAAAGCAGTCTGACCCAGATGGATATCCAGAAAAATATGTTCCGGCAGGTCAATTTCTCCATTGCAGCAGGAACTGCGTACAAGGATGCATGCCATCTGGGTGAATCCATGCAGGAGACAAAAAAGCTTATACAGGAGCGTCTTGTAAGGGGAAGCGGAAGACTTTTAGAGCGTCTTGGGCAGCCTTCAGATCTTCCAGAGGGGCAGCTTCTTAAAGATTATCTGAGAAGGATCAGCCATGCAGTGGAGATCTCCAGTATCCAGAATGGAACTGAAGCTGTAAGGGAGCTGCAGGAGGCAGTGAACAGCCAGCCGGATGTGCAGGGCTTCCAGATCCTGGAACTTGTGTATGGGGCTGCGGATATTTTTGCTGCCAGCATCCGGATCCAGGACAGGTCAGAGGTGCTTGAGGGATTCCGGAAACAGTGTGGACAGTGTGGAAAAGTGGAGGAGATCTTTGCCTGCCTTGTGGATTTCCAGGAGAAGTATCTGAAGGAGCAGGCTGAAAGGTATGAAAATGATACGATACGCCCTGTCCGTAAAGCAAAAGAATACATACAGAATCACTACAGTGATCCGATTACTCTTGAGGAAGTAAGCGAGCAGGTGGGCCTGAGCACGGCTTATTTCAGCGCTTTGTTCAAGAAAACAGAGGGAGAAGGCTTTGCAAAGTATCTGATCAATATACGGATGGAACAGGCAAAGCTTTTGCTGCGTGAAACAAATCTGCCGGTAACAGAGATCTGTCATAAGGTAGGATATAATGATCTGAAGCATTTTACCCATACCTTTGAAAAAACGGCAGGGGTAAAGCCGTCTACATACAGGAAACTTTATGGATAAAGGCAGGATGAGAATATGAAACTTCGGGACAAACTGAAATATATTTCAAACCGTGCATTGGCAGCAGGGATCCTGTTATCCGTCCTGTTGGCAGTGTTTGCGTGCATTTTGCTTTTACTTGCTTCAGAAAAAGATGATATGGAGCTTCTGAACCTGACACCTGCCACCAGACAGCAGATGCAGATGGTGGATCGTATATTACGTTCCCCACAGTATATGGATCTGAATAAAAGACAGGCCCAGTACCTGGCTCTTCAGAATCAGATCAATCCCCATTTTTTATACAATACACTGGAAAGCATCCGTGGGGAGGCGATTATTGCCGGCCTGGACGGAGTTGCAGAGATGACGGAGGCTCTGGCAAGATTTTTCCGTTATACCATCACAAAAGTAGAAAATCTGGTGTCTGTAGAGGAAGAACTGGACAACTGTGAGACGTACTTCGGGATTCAGAAGTACCGTTTTGGTGACAGATTGAAGCTGCATATCCAGTATGACGCAGAAGAATATGAGAAGATCATGAACTGCAGGATCCCCAAGCTTACCCTGCAGCCTATCCTGGAGAACAGTATTATCCATGGGATAGAGTTGAAGATTGACGGTGGGAATCTGTATATTCATTTTCAGTGCACAGGGGATCGTCTGATCATCCGCATTTCAGATGACGGAGTTGGCATGGATGAGATGACCCTTGCACGGCTGAATCAGAAGCTGGGAAAATCCACAAAAACATTTCATGATGAGGAGGAGAAGCAGGGCGGGATCGCTCTGGTGAATGTAAATAACCGGATTCATCTGCTTTTCGGAGATGAGTATGGGATGCATGTATATTCTGTAGCCGGGGAAGGAACGGATGTGGAAATCACCATTCCGATCCTGAATGATGACAGACAGATCAAAAACAGGAGTGTGCTTGCATGAGAAATGAGATCCTCAGAATGGAAAGAGTCACCTATATTGAAGACGAGATCGTAAAGCTGAAGGATTTTAACCTGCAGATCTATCAGGGGGAGATCATTGGACTTCTTCCTGTGACCAGTCATGGAAAGTCTGAGGTGCTGAAGCTGCTGGCAAGAAATCTGCCCCTGTATGACGGGTACGTATATTACGGCGGGGAGAAGGTAAATACCTGGAAGGACAGCCACAGGACAGCGAACCGACTTAGTATTATCCAGGAAAAAAGCTCCCTGGCAGAAAATCTGAATATTGCTGACAATATTTTTGTATTAAGACCCGGATTTAAGCAGTGGGTGATACGCTCCAGGATGCTGAACCGGCAGCTGGAGCCTTTTTTTAAAGACATCGGACTGGATATACAGATTGACAAAGAGGTGTCAGAGCTGTCTGCCTTTGAACGGATCGTAGTAGAAATCCTCAGGGCTGTGGTCATGGGCTATCATCTGATCGTTTTGGATGAGGTGGGAGCACTGGTCAGCAACCATGAACTGGAAAAGCTTCATTCCATTATCCGTCATTATGTGGATAAGGGCTTTTCTTTTCTGTATGTATGCTCCCACTTGGAGGAGATCGTCAGTATCTGTGACCGGTGTGCCCTGTTTTCCAATGGCAGGATCATGAAGGTGATGGGGCACGAGGAGATGCAGCACGATCCACCGGTAACTTATATGTCGGAATATAACGATATGGTGCGGTTTCATGCCCAGAAAAGGGAAGAGGATAATGAAGAAAAGCAGGTTCTTTTCCAGTGGGATGGGTATGGGGAAAGCCATACAGACGGATTCCATTTCCAGGTGTATAAAGGAGAATGCGTTGCCATGCAGATCCTGGATGCAGGGACAATGGAAGAGATGCGCCAGATCCTTACCGGAGATCTGCTTCCGGAAAGGGGCAGGATCTGTCTTCATGGAAAGAACTGCAGGATTCCGGGCAATCAGGGGATTGCAGTGGTGCAGGAGCGTGCCACGAAGAGTATGATCTTTCCAGAATTGGATTATATGAATAATCTTTGCATCTGTCTGGCAGAGAAAGTACCTTCTATCTGGCATGACCACAGATTAAGAAAAAGTATTTTCAGTGAATATGCGCCGGTTCTGGGGGAAGAAGTTTTTTACATGCCCGTGGAGAATCTAAGTGAAAAACAAAAATATCAGCTGGTATACACAAGGATTTTGTTACAGAAACCGGAGATCCTTTTCTGCATTCAGCCTTTTATGGGGGCAGATCTGGTGCACCGTATGTATATCTGGAGCATGCTGGAAAAGTTTCTGGATAAAGGGATCTCAGTTGTGATCCTGTCATTGAATCTGTCCGATTCCCTGGCTATAGCAGACAGATTGCTGATCCTGGATAAAGGCGGCAGGGGAGACTGTCCGAAAACTCGGATAATCTAATCTGATGAGAAAAAGATTGATATGCTCTTGTGAGCGTTCAATATAAATTAAAATTGCACATT
>ONBN01000044.1 GCA_900316115.1 uncultured Eubacteriales bacterium | reverse complement strand
CCCACCTGAAGCATACGGATATCATGGTTTGCTTCCAGGAGCAATGCATCCAGCCCCTGAAGATGCTCCACAATATAATCATTATATTTCCCAAGGTCTGTTGCAATCCCTACAGAACTGCTGCCATGCTCAAGCCGGAAGCCAACCGGTTGTGCTGCATCATGAGGGATAGTAAATGCATTTACTTTCAGATCCTTTATCTGAAAGGGCTCATCCTCCCGAATCTCCTGGATCAGTCCCTGGGGCAGCTGGCCAAGCCCTTTCGACCTGCTGATGGCATCTGCAGTACCTCCTGTTGTGTAAATGGGAATCTGGTATTTTCTTGAGATCACGCCAAGACCGCCTATATGGTCAGAATGCTCATGGGTGATCAGAATCCCGTCAATGTCCTTTCCCGTAAGTTCCAGTTCATCCAGACCTTTCTCGATCCGTCTGCCGCTGATCCCTACGTCTACCAGAAGATGTGTCTCCTGGGTGCCTACGTAAATACAGTTTCCGCTGCTTCCGCTGGCAATACTACAAAACCGCATGTTTCTCTATCCCTTCCCTGATCTGGGCATAAGTTCTGTCCAGATCATTGTTATTTTCAATCACATAATCTGCATGGGCACGGAAAAACTCCGGAGATGCCTGGCTGGCAATGATCCCTTCGGCCTTTTCCCTTGTATAGCCCCTGCTTTCTTCCAAACGCCGGATCCTTATTTCCTGATCTGTATGGATATACCAGACCTGGTCACAGAAATCCTGGTAATGTTCTTCCAGAAGAAGGGCGGCTTCCACCACACAAAGCCTGCATCTGCTGTCCTTAAGCCCCCGGATCCTGCGGCAGATATACCGTTTCACTGCCGGATGGATCACTGCCTCCAGCTTTTTCAGAAGATGCGGCTGCTCAAATACTACATCCGATACCCTCTTCCGGTCAATAGTTTTATCTTCTTTTATAATTTCTTTTCCAAAAATACGGATCACATCCTCATAACATTCTTCTCCTGGTTCCATCACAAGATGTCCCACCTGGTCTGCCTGTATGATCACTGCGCCGTATTCTTTTTCCAGGAAAGCAAGCACTGTACTTTTCCCTGCACCTACTCCTCCTGTGATCCCGATTGTCTTCATTTATTTCGCCTCGTACCAGCTGTTGCCTTCATGCATGTCTACATCCAGTTCTACCTGAAGGCTGGCTGCACCTTTCATCTCTTCTTCCAGGATCCTGGATACCTGCGTAAGTTCTTCTTTCCTTGTCTCAATAAGAAGTTCGTCATGCACCTGCAGAACAAGCCTGGATCTCAGGCCTTCTGCTTTCAGCCGTTTGTATACCCGGTTCATGGCGATCTTGATAATGTCCGCTGCAGTTCCCTGGATAGGGGAATTCATGGCTACCCTCTCCCCAAAAGAACGCTGCATAAAATTACTGGACTTCAGCTCCGGTACAGGACGTCTTCTGCCATACATGGTGCTGGCATACCCTTTATCCTTAGCCGTTTCCACCAGATTATCCAGGAATTCCTTGATCCTTGGATAGGTTTCAAAATACTTCTGAATGTATTCTGCTGCCTCTTTCCTGGTAATACTCAAATCCTGGCTCAGTCCAAAAGAACTGATGCCGTAAACAATACCAAAATTCACTGCCTTGGCATTTCTTCGCTGAAGAGGAGTCACTTCCTCAAAAGGTACGTGAAACACCTGAGACGCAGTCAATCTATGAATATCCTGTGCCTCCTGATATGCCTGGATCAAAGTCTGATCCCCGGACATATGCGCCAGAACACGCAGCTCGATCTGGGAATAATCCGCATCCAGGAAAACACAGCCTTCTTCAGGCACAAAAACCTTACGGATCAACCGTCCAAGCTCCATACGTACCGGAATATTCTGAAGATTGGGTTCAGTGCTGCTGATCCTGCCAGTTGCAGTAATGGTCTGATTAAAGGTAGAGTGGATCCTTCCGTCTTTCTCGATCACACCTGCAAGACCATCTGCATATGTGGATTTCAGCTTTGCCAGCTGTCTGTATTCCAGGATATCCTTTACAATAGGCTGCTGCTCTGCCATCTTCTCCAATACATCGGCTGCTGTAGAATAGCCGGTTTTCGTCTTCTTACCGCCTTTGATCCCCATTTTTTCAAAAAGGATCACTCCCAGCTGCTTGGGTGAATTAATATTAAATTCCTCTCCTGCCTGCTGGTAAATGGCCTGCTCCAGCTCATGGATCCTTACTGCCAGTCTGTCCCCATAGGCTTTTAATTCTTCTCCCTTTACCTGGATCCCTGTTTTTTCCATGGAATCAAGGGTAAAAATAAGGGGCAGTTCGATCTGGGTATATACTTCCCACATTCCGGTTTCTTCCAATGCCTGCTTTAAGGGCTCCATACAGGAAAGCACAGTTTCTGCTGTATAGCAGGCATAGGAGGAAAGCCCTTCCTGGTCCTCCTCCCAGGCCTTTCTAAAGGATGCCTTTCCAAGAAGTTCTTCCCTGGAGGGTATCATCTTCCCTCCTTCATACTCCCTTGCCAGATCCTCGCAAGTATAGGAGGATTTCAGCGGATTCAGAAGGTAAGCCGCCACACCCGCATCAAAAACCTGGTGTTCTTCTTCCAGGTTCACATGCTTTAGCATTGTTTTTATATCTATAGCGCAGATCCTGGTATTTAAAGCAAGATCTGCGATCTTTCCGCATAAATAAGGGCCTGTGATCAGATTGGCCACAGGAATATAATAAATCTCCTGATCCGTGATAGCAAGTCCCAGTCCGTAAACTCCCTCTTTGTCAGATAAAAGGGCGGTTCCTACAGCTTCCTGCTTCCCTGCCTTTTCAAAAAGAGCCTCACATCCGGACAGATCCTCACAGGTAAAAAACTCTTTTACTTCTGTAAGTTCCTGGGTCATTGCCTGGTCAAACCTGGACAGCAGATTTTTAAAATCAAGTCTTTTGCAAAGAGCAAATGCCTCTTTTGTATACAGATCCCCCAGTTTTGCCTTCTCATAAGAAAAATCTACAGGACTTTCTGTGTTGATGGTAGCCAGTGTCTTTGACAGCTGTGCCATGTCATAATGCTCCCGCAGTGATTCTTTTGCCTTATTAGGCTTAATCTCCTCCACATGCTGGTATGCATTCTCGATAGATCCATATTCTACGATCAACTTGGTGGCAGTCTTCTCTCCTACTCCCGGGATCCCCGGGATATTATCAGCAGAATCTCCCATCAAAGCCTTCAGTTCAATGATCTGTGCAGGGGTTACCTGATATTTCTCTATGACCTGCTGTGCATGGTAATCCTCTATGGTCGTCTTGCCACGTACAGTCTTAGGAAGGCGGATCATCACTTTTTCGGTTGCCAGCTGAAGCAGGTCCCTGTCACCGGACAGAATAGTTACATCCATACCCTTTGCTTCACTTTGTCTTGCAAGAGTTCCTAACAGATCGTCCGCTTCATATCCTTCTTTGGACACGATCTCCACGCCCATTGCCTGCAGCATCTCCTTGATCAGCGGAACCTGTTCCCGCAGTTCCTGCGGCATAGGCTTACGTGTACCTTTATATGCTTCATATATCTTATGCCGAAAGGTAGGTGCATGCAGGTCGAATGCTACCGTCAGATACTTCGGCTTCTCTTCTTCCAGGATTCTTAAAATAATATTCAGGAAACCATAGACAGCTCCTGTATGCAGCCCTTCTGAATTGGTCAGATCCGGAAGACCGTAAAATGCCCTGTTCAGAATACTGTGCCCATCTATCAGCAATATTTTTTCACTCATCTGTCTGTCTCCTTTCCTACAATAGCTGCGTGACTGCATAAAACAGAAATCCTGCCAGCCCTGCCGCAAGAATACAAATCCCCACGCCAAAAACAGTCCTGAAAAACTTCTTTTTCAGGATATATCTTCTGCTTTTACGAATATCCTCTTCAAGCAACTCCCGAAAATCCAGAATCTGGTCTTTTCCGTTTTCATCCAGCTGTTCCATCGCCTTATGGACAATAAAATAGGTTTCCAGTTCATCATAGCAGGAAGAGCACTCCTCTACATGTTCCAGAAAGCTCTCTAATTCATTTACACTTAATGTATGGTCAATATAACGATTCACCATACTTTCCGCAGTGCTGCAGTCCATAATGCCAGTCTCCTTTCAGCCCTATATCAGAGGTATTATAACGGATAATCCGTAAAAAAACAAGGGACCGACTCCCGCAGATCAAAAATCTGTGTGTCAGTCCCTCTTTGGAATCGTATATTATGCCTCTGCGGATCCGGATGGTCCGTTCAGGATCTTCATAAATTCTTCTCCTGTAATGGTCTCCTGCTCATAAAGGAATTTAGCCAGTTCATGAAGCTTATCCATGTTCTCAGTCAGGATCCTGGTAGCCTTTTCATGCTGTCTGCGTACCAGCTCAACTACCTTCTTGTCCAGAAGAGTCTGTGTCTCAAAGGAACAGGTCAGGCTTGAATCTCCGCCAAGATACTGGTTGCTCATACTTTCCATGGCAACCATGTCAAAAGCATCACTCATACCATACCTGGTGATCATTGCCCTGGCGATCTTGGTAGCCTGCTCAATGTCATTGGAGGCTCCGGTGGTAATACTGTGGAAGATCAGCTCTTCTGCTGCACGGCCGCCTGTAAAGGTAGCGATCTTATTCTCCAGTTCTTCCTTGGACATAAGATAATGCTCCTGCTCATCCACCTGCATGGTGTATCCTAATGCACCGGAAGTACGTGGGATAATGGTGATCTTGTGCACAGGTGCGGAATCTGTCTGCTTTGCAGCAACCAGGGCATGACCGATCTCATGGTAGGAAACGATCAGCTTCTCCTTATTGGAGAGAACCCTGTTCTTCTTCTGATATCCTGCGATAACCACCTCAATGCTTTCCTCAAAATCCGCCTGTGTGGCAAATCTCCTGCCGTCACGTACTGCACGGAGAGCCGCCTCATTTACAATATTGGCAAGCTCTGCACCGGATGCACCTGCAGCAGCCTTGGCGATCTCGTCAAAACGCACGGAATCAGAAATCTTGATCTTCTTCGCATGTACCTTCAGGATCTCCTCACGGCCCTGAAGATCCGGAAGTTCTACAGGAATCCTCCGGTCAAAACGTCCTGGTCTTAAAAGTGCCGGATCCAGAGAGTCCGGACGGTTGGTAGCAGCAAGGATCACAACACCCTTGGATCCATCAAATCCATCCATTTCTGTAAGAAGCTGGTTCAATGTCTGCTCACGCTCATCATTGCCACCTGAGAAGCCTGCTCCGTCACGCTTCTTACCAATAGTATCAATCTCATCAATAAATACAATACATGGTGCCTTTTCATTGGCCTGCTTAAACAGATCCCTTACCTTAGCAGCTCCCATACCAACAAACATCTCTACAAACTCAGAACCGGAAATAGAGAAGAAAGGAACCTCTGCCTCGCCTGCCACTGCTTTTGCAAGAAGAGTCTTACCTGTACCTGGAGGGCCTACAAGAAGTGCTCCTTTTGGCATGGATGCACCGATATCTGCATATTTGTGAGGATTGTGAAGATAATCCACGATCTCTGTGAGAAGCTCCTTTGCCTCATCCTCGCCTGCCACATCTGAGAACTTGATCCCATTAGTGGACTTCACATATACCTTGGCATTACTTTTGCCAAAGGACATCATCCCGCCAGGACCGCCATTGCCCATGGAATTCATCATTTTCTTGCTGATCCATCTGCCCAGGAATACAAAGATCAGGATAGGGATCAGATAGCCTGCCAGCAGATTCAGCAAGATAGATGGCTTCTGTGGTTCCACCACTTCCATACTGGTGCCGGCAGCATATAAACGGTCTACCAGCTGGGAATCCTCCATCCGTACAGTCCTGCATACGGTCTTGGCACCGTCTTTTTCTACTACATAATAAATATAATCGTCTTGTATCTCGGCTTTTGTAACATTACCCTGATCCACATTCTTCAGAAAGGTGGTATAATCCGTCTTCTCCACGCTTCTCTCCTGGATCGTAGGGAGCACTAACATGTTCAGAATCAGGATCACAACCACTGCAACAAGTGTATACACATATAATGGGCGCTTGCCTGGTTTTTTATCATTCAGACTCATGCTTTTTCCTCCGTTTTGTGTTGTATACCTGATGCTATCACTATTTTTCCTGAATATCAACAGAGCAGGCGCACATTTCATAAACTTTTTAGAATTAATACGAGAAAGAATCCTGCCCGGTAGGACTTTTTTATTTACTGGGAGATTCCAACGAAATTTCCCAGCAAATAAAAAAAGCCCTGATCTCTCAGAGCTTAAAGAAGTGCCGGCAGTGGGACTTGAACCCACACGTAGTTGCCTACAACAGATTTTGAGTCTGCCTCGTCTGCCATTCCGACATGCCGGCGCTTGAAACAAAAGATATTTTATCATAAAAGGCCCGCTTATGCAAGCCTTTTATGACAGCTGCTAAAACATTTCTTCTCAGAATTTGTCTGCATCCTGTAAAAGTTTCTCATAAATGGGGAAGCAGTCAAAGGTTGCAAAATAATCCTTTGGTGTTTCTGCCCTGCGGATCATCTCAAAAGATCCGTCTTCTTTCAGAAGAATCTCGGAAGACTTCAGCTTTCCGTTATAATTGTATCCCATGGAAAAACCATGAGCACCTGTGTCGTGGATCACCAACAGATCTCCCTTAGAAATCTCCGGAAGATAACGGTCAATAGCAAATTTATCATTATTTTCACAAAGAGAACCGGTAATATCATACATATGATCACAGGGCGCATCCTCTTTTCCCATAACAGTAATATGGTGATATGCCCCATACATTGCAGGACGCATCAGGTTGACTGCACACGCATCCACACCAATATACTCCTTGTGGGTATGCTTCTCATGGATGGCTTTTGTTACCAGACAGCCATAGGGACCCATCATAAAACGTCCAAGTTCTGTGTAAATAGCCACATCTCCCATACCAGCCGGTATCAGCACTTCTTCATAAACTTTGCGTACCCCCTCTCCGATCACCTTGATGTCGTTGGGGGTCTGCTCCGGACGGTAAGGAATGCCAATACCACCGGACAGGTTGATAAACTTCACATGCGCACCTGTTTCTTTCTGAAGCTTTACAGCCAGCTCAAACATTACTTTTGCCAGCATCGGATAATATTCATTGGTAACAGTATTACTTGCAAGGAATGCATGGATACCAAAATTCTCTGCTCCTTTTTCTTTCAGGATACGGAAAGCCTGGAATATCTGCTCCGTAGTCATTCCATACTTTGCATCACCCGGGTTGTCCATAATATCATTGCTGATCTTAAATACACCACCTGGGTTGTAACGGCAGCTGATGGTCTTTGGAATACTGCCAACTGCACGCTCCACACTTTCAATGTGGGTAATATCATCCAGATTGATGATACCGCCGATCTCATCCGCATATTTAAACTCCTTCTCCGGCGTATCATTAGAAGAAAACATAATGTCTCCTTCCTTACATCCAATGGCCTTTGAAAGCATCAGTTCTGTCATGGAAGAACAGTCACATCCACAGCCATATTCCTGAAGGATCTTGATCAGATATGGGTTGGGCGTAGCTTTTACTGCAAAAAACTCCTTAAATCCTTTGTTCCACGCAAATGCTTCCTTTAAAGCTTTTGCATTATCACGGATCCCTTTTTCATCATAAAGATGAAAAGGAGTAGGATATTTTGCAGTGATCTCCTGCAGCTTTTCAAGGGTAACAAACGGTTTTTTCTTCATAATAATCTTCTCCTTATGCCTGGCTATTTTGTCTCAATGATGTGCATCATATTTGTCACTGCACCCTCTGTAGTCATGTTTGTTGCAGGGTCTCCTGCTGTAAATACAAGAAGATCTCCTTTCTTAACGTGTTCCTTTGCTTTAACAACATTCATGGCCTGGGAAATGATATGCTCTGTTGAATCCTTATGATAGCCCTTCAGAGGACAGACTCCCCATGCAAGCTGCAGCTTGTGCTGAACACGCTCGTTAGGTGTAATGGCATAAATAGGAACCTCTGGGCGGTAGTTGGAAATCAAAAGTGCAGTCTTTCCGGTCATGGTAGGCGTTACAACAGCAGCTGCCTTCAGATCCCTTGCAGCCTGTACTGCAGCAAGTCCTACTGCGCTTGAAACAAAGCCTTGTCTGAACATGTTCCTGTCTTTTCTGTGAAGGGTGTTATTAAGATGTGGCTCTGTAGTCTCAGCAATCTCCACCATCATCTTCACTGCCCGTACCGGATATTTACCTGCTGCAGTCTCACCGGACAGCATGATCGCATCTGTGCCGTCATAAATAGCATTTGCCACATCTGCCACCTCAGCCCTGGTAGGTCTGGGATTACGGATCATAGAATCCAGCATCTGTGTGGCAGTGATCACAAGGGCATAATTCTCATTACACTTCTGGATAATCCTTTTCTGGATATGGGGAACCTGGCTGGCAGGTATCTCCACGCCTAGATCTCCCCTGGCCACCATAACGCCGTCTGCCTCCTGGATAATGGAATCAATATTATCCACACCCTCTGCATTCTCTATCTTGGCAATGATGCCGATATCGCTTCCGCCATTCTCATCAAGAAGCTTACGGATATCACGGATCACCTGTGCATTACGCACAAAAGAAGCTGCCACATAGTCAAATCCCTGTTCAATCCCGAAAAGAATATCCTTTTTATCCTGTTCTGTGATCCCCGGAAGATTCACCTTTACGTAAGGAACATTCACTCCTTTACGCTCTCCCAGTTCGCCGCCGTTTAATACACGACAGACAATATCTTGTCCTTCAATCTTCTCAATCTCCAGGCCGATCAGACCATCATCAATACGGATCTTGCCGCCTGGCTTCACATCCTTGTACAATTCATCATAGGTAATGGCAACCTTGTGCTCATCCCCTTCAAAATCTCCTGTAGTAAGAATGAACTGGCTTCCTGCAGTTAATGTAACCTTTTTGCCGTCCTTCAGAAGCTTTGTACGGATCTCAGGTCCTTTGGTATCCAGAAGCATGGCTACCGGCACATCCAGTTCTTCCCGCAAAGACTTGACCAGTTCTACCCTGCCTTTATGCTCCTGGTGATCCCCATGGGAAAAGTTAAATCTGGCAATATCCATCCCTGCCTGGATCATTTCCTTCATAGTCTCCCTGTTGCTGCTGGCAGGCCCCAGTGTACAGATGATTTTTGTTCTCTTCATGGCATTTCTCCCTCTAATTAAAACACAGTGCCGTTATAAAAAGTGTCCCTGTCATTTCACATGTGTATGGGTAAACAGATGATCCTGACAGTATTCATAATTGCCATTGCATTTGGAACAGAAACGGAATTCCAGATTGGGATCATCCAGCTCTGTCCTGCCGCAGATAGCACATTTATGCTTTGTAATGGCTCCACCCTGTCCGGAACGGCTCTTTGGCTCCATAGCACGGCGGAATTCATTGCGCCTGTGGACTTCTTTGGGATTGTAATGATGGATATCCCGTGTCCCCAGAAAATAGATCACAAAATTCAGAAGGGATGCCACGATCAGCACAGCCATAAACCATGCTCCCATACGGATATAACTGATCATCTCATATATGATCATCACTCCATAGAAAATGGACATCCAGCTCATCTTAATGGGAATAATAAAATACAGCATCACACGCATATTGGGGAAGGAAACCCCATATGCCAGAAACACGGATACACTGATATAATAAGTGGTAAAATAATTCCACACTCCATCACTGACACCATCGTATCCCATCCCGTAAACTGCGATCAGATACAGGGCAAATGCTCCGATGATGGTAAACACCATACCAGAAGCAATATAAATGGTGTATCTCAGACTTCCCCAGGTATGCTCCAGAGATGTACCGATGGGATAATACAAAAACAGGATAGCGATCACAAACCAGAATACTCCTCCATTGGACGGTGGCAGGAATATCCAGGTCACAAGGCGCCAGATCTGTCCATGCAGGATCTTCTCAGGATTCAGTGTAAACCAGGTGAGAAGGCCGGAATTCACAATACTGATGATATATCCGATCACGTAACAGATAATGACATAAAGGGTCAGGTTATTGATCCCGCCGTATTTGCCGTATTTTTGTTCAAGTTTATCAATCCATTTCATTTCCTTTTGTTTCCTCCATCAGAAAAATTTCTTTTTTGATAATATGACAGCTGCGATAATACTAACTGCTATGGATAAAAGAATAATGATCAGAAAACCATGGGCAGCAAAGGAAAAAGGCATTCCCTGTGCATTCAGGTTCATACCGTAGGCACTGAAAATAATGGTTGGAATGCTCATCACAATCGTGATCACGGAAAGCACCTTCATAACAACATTCAGGTTATTGGAGATAACAGATGCAAAAGTACCCATCATGCTGCTGAGGATACCGCTGTATATATTGGCCATCTCGATTGCCTGTTTGTTCTCTATGATAACATCCTCCAGAAGATCTGTATCCTCCGGGTACTGCTTGATGGTATCCACCTTCAGAAGCTTCTCCAGCACAACTTCATTGGATCTGAGGGAAGTGGTAAAATATACCAGGGATTTTTCCAGTTCCAGAAGCTCCATCAGTTCCTGATTCCTTGTAGACATGTGAAGCTTTTCCTCTACCTGTTCGCTTTTCTTGTCAATGATACGCAGATAACGCAGGTACATACTTGCATTCCTGTACAGGATCTGCAGGATAAACCGGGTCTTCATGTAGGTAAAAAAGTTCCGTACACGGCCTTCCATAAAACGGGCAAGAACCTGTGTATCTTCCAGACAGATGGTAAAGATCATCTTTTTTGTAACAATAATACCCAAAGGGATGGTACCATACCAGTCTTTGTCATTTCTTTCCTCGATCATAGGAATATCTACCAGGATCAGGGTATAATTATCCTCTGCCTCTATACGTGCACGCTCTTCTTCATCCAAAGGTGCCCGCAGATCATCCACTTCAATACCAAACCGCTCGGAAATCTGAAAGATCTCTGTAGCTGTAGGATTGGTAAGCGCTACCCAACAGCCTTCTTCCGGCTCCTGGATCTCATGAATGGAGCTGTCGATCGTTTTAAAAATCCTGACCATGATTCCCCTCCCTTCCTGTCCCGTCTGTACCAGATGGACAAGTCCGCTTTTCTCCCATTCTCCCTCAACGATTTCTTCTTTCATGTAAAAAGCGGAAATTATTTTAATTATAAATTGTGTCAGAAATTTTGTCAATTCTATTGGTTTCGGTTTACAAATTTTTAACACCTGTCTATAATAAAAGAAATCCGGAGAAAATTTTCCCCGGACAGACCATAAAAAGGAGACAACTTATGAGCAGATCATCTTTTGGAAATAGATTTACAGTAACCACCTGGGGTGAATCCCATGGAAAAGCCCTTGGTGCTGTAGTAGACGGCTGCCCTGCAGGGCTTCCTCTGGAAGAAAGTGATATCCAGCGTTTTCTTGACAGACGTAAGCCAGGACAGAGCCGTTACACCACTGCAAGACAGGAGGGAGATCAGGTGGAGATCCTTTCCGGCGTATTCCAGGGACGCACCACCGGTACCCCCATTTCCATGATCGTATGGAATAAAGACCAGCGTTCCAGAGATTATGGAAATCTGGCTTATACCTACCGCCCCGGCCATGCAGACTTTGGTTTTGACCAGAAATACGGTTTCCGTGATTACCGTGGCGGAGGACGTTCCTCTGGCCGTGAAACCATAGGCCGAGTAGCAGCCGGAGCCATTGCCTCCAAGATCCTTTCCGAAATGGGCATCTCTTTCTGCACTTATACCCGCTCGATCGGCGAAATACAGATCCAGGACTTTGACCCTCAGGCCATAAATGAGAATCCTTTCTATATGCCGGATCCACAGGCAGCCACCAAAGCCGGTGCTTATCTGGAAGAATGTATGAAAAATCAGGACAGCGCAGGCGGCGTGATCGAATGCAGGATCAATGGGGTTCCTTCCGGTCTTGGAGAACCGGTTTTCGATAAACTGGATGCAATGCTTGCCCAGGCCATGATGTCCATCGGTGCTGTAAAAGCGGTTGAGATCGGCGATGGCACTGCTGTTTCTTCCATGAAGGGTTCCACAAATAATGACGGCTTTACCATAACAGAGGGACGCATTACCAAAAGTTCCAACCATGCAGGCGGGATTCTGGGAGGGATCAGTGACGGAAGCCCAATCCTTCTTAGGGTACATATAAAGCCTACCCCATCCATCAGTCAGCCACAGGAAACTGTAACAAAAGATAAAGAAATGGTCTCCCTTGAGATCCACGGCCGCCACGACCCTGTGATCGTACCGAGAGCTGTAGTTGTAGTAGAGTCCATGGCTGCCCTTGTGCTTACAGATGCGCTTTTTTCCAACATGAGCTGCCAGATGGATAAGATCAAAGCATTCTATAACAAATAAAAAAACATAAAATCAAAAAGCTGCTGCCGGATCTTCTTCTCATTTATCTGATAAACGGGAAGCTGAACCTGCAGCAGCTTTTAGTATATTTTATTGGCTTCTAAATTCTTCAGTTATGATCCGGGATATCCTCCCCGTCCGGTACCGGCCAGATACCGATACAGTTAGGTGTCTCGATCTTTCTTGGTTTGCCTTTCATAACAATGATATTCTTCTCATAATCCACAGCAAAGGTGGTAATGGTATTGCTTGAATGATTGGCAATGGCAATATGCTTGTTATCCGGGAAAATAGCAAGATCCTTGGGATAATCTCCACTGATAGGAAGAGTAAACTTCTTGGTCAGAAGACCTGTCTGTTCATCGATCTCATACATGGAAACAGTATTCTCCCCTGCAGTAGTACAGAACAGATGCTTCCCATCCGGTGCAAGTGCCAGGCCGGATGCTGCATTATGTGCCGCATCTTTGTCACCCTTCTGAAGAGTGGAAATGCTTTGCAGAAGTTCAAACTCCGGTGAACTTCCACTGCCATCATAGCTGTAGACCTTGATCTCATTGCTAAGTTCAAAAAGAAGATATGCAAATCTGCCATCTGCACTGAACCTTATGATCCTTGGGCCGCTCTCCCTTGGGCAGCGTAAAATATCTACCAGTTCCAGCTTGTCCGTTCTCTTATTGATCTTGTAGATCTTCACCTGATCAATACCATTATCTACTGCACAAAGGTATTTGTTGTCCGGTGTAGGACGTACACAATTCACATGCGGGCGGAAATTACGCTCTGCCACGCTGCCAAGGCCTGTATGGAAAACCCCATCCATAACATTGCCAAGACTTCCGTCCTGATGGGTATGTACAACTGTAACCTTCCCGTCATGGTAGCCGGCTACATAAAGATACCTGCCGTCTACGTCTGTAGCCAGGAAGCATCCTCTCATACCATCAATGTCCACACTGTTGATCCTTGTAAGATCTCCGTTCTCATTCCTCTGAAATACTGCAACGCCCTCATCCTCTATGGAGTAAAGGAACTTTCCATTCTTGGAGACTGCTGTGTAAGATGCATTGCTTACCTGCACCTCACTGCGCTCTGCCAGGGTTCCCTCTTCCACATTTACATCATACACCTGGATCCCTTTACTGGTTCCATGGGTGTAAGTTCCAACATAAGCCACGTATTTCTTTTTCCCCATTGTCCTGTCAACCTCCTAATGTCATCTCTCATCTCCCAAGGTAAAAACATCCTCCGGTTAATTATACCATACCGCAGCCTTTGTAACAAGCGTCAGTGTAAACTATTCGTCCTCTGCTTTCCATTTTTTTGTAAGTCTTGTAAGTACCTGATCTGTCTCTTCTCTCAATTCCCGCTTCCTTGCGGTGTCCGGGCTGCCTGTCTGGATCCCGATCACAGAATCGTCTGCAATACATAATCCAGGGAAATAAAAATCGCTTTCTTCTTTATCCCCGGATACGTTCACATAGATGCCTTCTTCCTTACATACCCTGCAGATCTGATCGTTCAGCTTCCAGTCCTGGGATGCTGCGATCACCATATATGCATTGTCAAAGTCTGACCGCCGGATGGGACGAAGCTGGGTGTTGATCCTGCCTGCTTTTCCCATTTCCTGAAGTTCCAGGGTCATCCTGGGTGCGATCACTGTAATATTCCTTGTAAATAAAAGGAGACATTTTGTCCTTTGAAGGGCTGTCTTGCCGCCCCCTGCCACAACGATGTTTTTATCTGATAAATCCACGAACATTGGAAAATACCGACTGTTTTTCATTAGTTATCTCCTGCTTCCTTTGTGTTTCATGCTCATGGATAATATTTTAATCGTGAAAGATTGGAATGTCAATACAACGGTGGAGGGATGGGTTTGCCAGATATAGTAAAATAATCGCTGATTTGCCAATGATTATTTTACTATACTCAGTCTGCGGAGTAGACGCGGACACGTAACGGAACACCAAGGGAGTCTGCCAGCTCCTGGCTTTTGCGTACATTTTCTTCCCCGATGCAGTCTACGACTGTAAATCTCACATCATCCAGATACTTTTTGCAGTCGCAGGCAAATTTCAGCATGGCATCAAAGGACTTCTCGCCATAAGCAGGACGCACTACTTCATTGTAGGATTTTGCATCCGGCATGTTCAGGCTGATGGAAACGCTGTCCACTGCCTTACAGACCTCTTCTGCTGTGGATCTTCCGTGGATCAGGTCACTTAATCCGTTGGTGTTTAACCGAAGGCGGAAATCATATTTTTTCCTTACGTATTCACTGACAGCCACCAGCTTGTCAAGCGCCATGGTAGGCTCACCATATCCACAGAACACCGCTTCTTTACAACCTGTAAAATCAAACTTGTCAATGGCAGCGATGATCTCCTCAAGAGACGGTTCATGGGAAAACCACAGATTTCCGGATTCCCCTACCGTATCTCCGTTGTTCCGGATGCAGAATGTACATCTGCACGGACATTTGTTTGTTAAATTAAAATAAACCTGATGATTATAATGATATACAATATCTGTCATAATTTTATGCCTCCCTGGCAATATTTTTCTTGAATCCAATCCGGTCAAGGGCAGCCCCTACAACCAGAAATACTACAGCACTTCCACCGGACTGTACCAGGCTTCCTGAAAGGGAAGCAAAGAAGGATGCAGTAAAGCCGTACATGATTCCTCCAGCAATATAATATCCTATAGCCGAAATAAAAAATGAGATCACAGTTGCCACTGTATTTCTTTTTGTTACCAGCTTTTTCCCTTTGGAAGAAAAAGGCAGGCAGATCAGCATTTTAATAATGATCGTTGCCGGCGCCCAGGCCGGAGATGTAAGAAGGTCTGCAAGACCGCCTCCAATGGCTCCTGCTGCACATGCATAAGGAAGAGGAAGTGTGGCTGCTGCCAGATAGATCAGGGAATCCCCAAGATGTACATACCCTCCGTTCATTCCAACCGGAATGTGGAAAATATAAGCAGTCATCAATGTGATCAGTGCAGCAAATACTGCAGTTGTGGTCAGTCGACGCAGGGTCTTTCCTGCCTGTTCCTGTTTCTTTACAGCTGTTAATTCTGTCATGATCTTAGTCCTCCCATAATGTATAAAGATATTTTTCAAAGCAGACTCCGTCGTTCCGGTCCGTGCCCTCCTGTACTGCATCCAGGATAGCCTTTCCCAGAAAGCGGACTGCTTTATGAACAAGTGTCTCCACACAGATCCCCTGCACCATTCCCCCACACAAAACAGATGCAAAAAGATCTCCTGTACCGGAGTAGCTGCCTCCTGTTTTTTGGGAAAAGACCCATGTTTCTTTTCCTTTTTCCCAGATCAGGTTGCCCATCTGCCAGCCTGTACCCTCCTGATAATCCACGCCAGTGATCACAATGCCTGGCACCTGATACTGTTCATGAAGCATGCTTCCCAGCTTTTCTATTTCTTTCAGGTAGGCTTCACCTGAAAGCTGCTGCAGGGATACCCATTTCTTTTCCATTTCTTCTTTTCCATATAGTAAAAGCAATGCTTCTGTCAGATTCGGGGTGATCACCTGGGCTTTGGCTGCCAGAATTCTCATTTTCTCACAAAGCTGATCAGAATAAATATCATAAGCCCTTCCCTGATCCCCCATCACCGGGTCCACCAGGATCCTTGTATCTGCGGATGAAAACCTGCGGATAAACTCCAGGATCTTATCAGCCTGCTTCTCTCCAGCCAAAAAACCGGTATAGATCCCATCCGGATGAAAATCCCGTTTCTCCCACTCATCCATGATCGCATCCATATGCTGTGTATAATCATCACAGTAGTAAGAGGCATATCCTGTCTGATTGCTGAGAACTGCTGTAGGAAGAGGACAGGCCTGCACTCCCATGGCTGAGATCACAGGGATGGCAGCTGTCAGTGAACATTTTCCCAGTCCGGACAGATCATTTAATACTGCTATTTTCTTCAAAGCTTGATCTCTCCTTGTATTTTTATTTATTGTGGTATAGAATATCATCTAAGTGTATCTTAATAAATATCCAAATTTAATTATTTTTAAGGGGACAGTTATGATTCAATTAGAAAAAAAAGAAACAAATGACCATTTATATCTGGAAGTGTACCGGTATTACCGTGACCTGATAAAAAGCGGCAAAATGCTTCCCGGAAGCAAAATGCCCTCCCTCAGGAAATGCTCCCAGGAACTGAAATTAAGCAGGACAACCATAGAAAATGCCTATCTTCAGCTGGCTGCAGACGGATATATCCTTGCAAAAGCCCAAAGCGGTTACTATGTAACTGAGATTTCCGTCCATCCCCGCCAGCAGGCCAGTCCCCTTCAAAGCCAGAACGTAAACTGCAGGTTTGACTTTTCCTCTGCAGGTGTGGACAAAGAAAGCTTCCGGTTCGACCTTTGGAGCCGGTATATCAAAAGTGCCCTGCGCCAGGATCAAAGGATGCTGACCTACGGAGAAGTACAGGGCGAAAAGGACTTAAGGCAGGTACTGGCAGACTACATACGCCAGCGCCGGAATATCCAGTGCTCCCCTGAAGATATTGTGGTAGGAGCCAGTGTACAGTGCCTTCTTCAGGTGCTGTGCCCGCTTCTAAAAGACAGATACCATTCTGTCTCTTTCCCAAATCCTTCCTTTGTACAGGGTTCTACCATATTTCAGGATTTCGGATTCCAGCTCCACTACAGAGATAAGGACAGCCAGGTGATTTATGTATCTCCTGCACACATGACCAAGTGGGGGGAGATCATGCCTGTGTCCAGACGTCTGGAACTTTTGAAATATGCAAGCCAGAGGGAAAGCCTGATCATAGAAGATGATTATGAAAATGAATTTGTTTATCTGCAAAAGCCTACCCCATCCCTGTTTGGTCTTTCCGGAGGACAGGATGTGGTATATATCGGTTCCTTTTCCAGGCTTCTGCTGCCTTCTATCCGGATCAGCTTTATGGTGCTTCCTCCTGCCCTTCTGGATGCTTACCGGAAAAAAGCTGCTTTTTACAACCAGACAGCTTCCAAGGCAGAGCAGATTGCTTTGTGCCAGTTTATCAGGGATGGCCATCTTGCATCCCAGACCAGGAAGCTGAAACGATTATACGCCCAGAAAGGAAAACAGCTTTGTCAGGCTCTGCACACAGTCTTTGGAACTGAATGCAGTATAAAAATGGGACCTGCAGGTACAAGTCTTGCCCTTACCCTGCCCTGCAGAAATCAGACAGAGATTTTTCACAGAGAAGCAGAAAAAAAAGGCCTTCGTATCCCTGTACTGTCTGAAACAGCAGATACAAAAACCTTCCTGTTATCCTATTCTGCCATGGCAGTCCAGGATTTTCTCCCTGCCTGCCATATGCTGAAAGACATCTTACAAAGCCTGTCAGTCTCTTGAATTGTTGATCATATATAAAAGAGCATTTACAATGCAGGCTGCAATATTAGATCCACCCTTTCTTCCCTGTGCAACAATATAGGGAACCGGAGCCTTCATGATCAGCTCCTTTGACTGGACCACATTTACAAATCCTACCGGAACACCAATGATCAGTTCAGGCTTTAAAAGCCCGTCCTCGATCAGCTCGTACAGACGCACAAGAGCTGTAGGTGCATTTCCCACAGCAAAGATCAAAGGCTTTGAAAGACCTGCTGCCTTGTCCATGCTTGCAGTTGCACGGGTAGTGCCGTTTTTCCGGGCATTCTCAGCCACATCCTCATCTGACATAAAGCAGTACACCTCACCCCCATATCGTGCCAGTGCCCTTTTGTTGATCCCCGCCTTTGCCATCTGGGTATCTGTTACAATACAGGCTCCGTTTTTGATCGCCTCCAGGGCGTGCTGCACTGCTCCTTCTGAAAATTTCAGATTTTGTGCATAATCAAAATCAGCGCTTGTATGGATGCACCGTTTAACGATCAGTTCTGTTCCCGGGATAAGCTGTACATCCCCAAGTTCTGAGGTTATGATCTCAAAGCTCCTTTTTTCGATTTCCATAGGCTTAACATTTTCCAGTTCCACCTTTACCATGAGTTACACCCCTTCTTCCAATATGCTGTATATTTTCTTCATGTCCAGATGCTTTCTAAGCTCCGCAGCCAGGATGTTATATTGTGTTTCTTTAAAGGCAGCAAAATCAATACCTGTCATGGAAGATACGTCAATCCCTTTTCTCTCTCCAATAATCCGGATAAGAGTCTCCACAACCTCCTCTTTATCAAACACCCCATGTACATAGGTTCCACATACATTTTCATAAAAAGCACCTTCTGTTTTTGTTTCTTCCGGCTGATTTCCGGAAACTGTCAGCTTTGTTGCAGGCTGTACTCCCTCTTTTCTTACAGACTCTCCCATATGGATCTCATAACCTTCCAGACCCACGCCTGACAGGGCAGCAAATGTACCTGTCATTGGAAGAAATTCCCCTGTAACACGGGTTCTTGTTTTCTTGCTGGCAAACACAGTATCCATAGGCAGAAGGCCCATTCCACGGATCTTTCCGCCAGCCTCCACATGATGAGGATCACTTAATGAATCTCCAAGCATCTGGTATCCTCCGCAGATACCAAATACGATACAGCCTGCAGCTGCAGCCTTCAGAACAGCTGCCTCCAGACCGTTTTCCCGCATCCACAGCAGATCTTCCATTGTATTTTTTGTTCCTGGCAAGATGATCATATCCGGATTCTTCAACTCGGATACATGCTGCACATAGCGCAGTGATACGCCTTCCACACTTTCAAAAGGATTAAAATCCGTAAAATTGGAAATCCTGGGCACCCGGATCACCGCAATATCGATCAGGTCAACAGACTGTTTCCTGTCAAACCGCTCTGTCAGACTATCTTCATCCTCAACCTGGATATTCAAGTATGGGGCAACACCTACCACAGGGATGTGGCTCCGGTCCTCCAGCATTTTCACACCAGGATCCAGAATGGTCTTGTCTCCCCGGAATTTATTAATGATCAGTCCCTTTACCATATCACGCTCAGAAGGCTCCAAAAGGTCTACCGTACCGATCAGCTGTGCAAACACACCACCCCGGTCAATATCTCCTACAAGAAGCACAGGAGCTTTTGCCATTTTAGCCATTCCCATATTTACAATATCATCATTTTTCAGATTGATCTCAGCCGGGCTTCCTGCCCCTTCGATTACAATAATATCGTATTCATCGGACAGTTCCTGATAAGCCTTCATGATGTCAGGCACCAGCTTCTTTTTGTATTTGAAGTAATCCCTGGCGCTCATAGTACCCAGCACTTCCCCATTTACGATCACCTGGGAACCTACATCATTGGTAGGCTTTAAAAGGATAGGGTTCATCTTTACAGAAGGACGGATCCCTGCCGCCTCTGCCTGCATCACCTGCGCCCTGCCCATTTCCAGGCCTTCCTCTGTGATAAAGGAATTTAATGCCATATTCTGTGATTTAAAGGGTGCTACTGAATATCCGTCCTGCCGAAAGATCCGGCAAAGCCCGGCTGCAAGAAGACTTTTCCCTGCATTTGACATGGTTCCCTGTATCATAATCGCTTTTGCCATATTTCCTCCAATGCTTTTACCAGTATTTCATTCTGTTCATGTTTTTTCACGGCGATCCGATAATATCCCTTAGACAGCCCGGGATAGTTGCTGCAATCCCGGATCAGCACCCCTTTTTGCAGGCATGCTTCAAAAAGATCTTCTGGGCCTTTGAAAAACAGATAATTGGCCTTTGAAGGGTATACCTTCATCCCCAGTGAAGTAAGCTTTTCCCTTAAATATGCCTTTTCCTTAAAAACCAGCTGCCTGCCTGCCTTTACATATGCAGATTCCAAAAGAGCTGCCATGCCGGCTGCCTGGGCTGGTGTGGAAATATTCCAGGGCTGATTTTCTTCTGTCATTTTTTCCAGAAGCCTTGTATTTGCACAAAGGCCATAACCCAGCCTGAGACCTGGCATAGCATACCTTTTGGTAAATGCTTTTACAAGAAAAAGATTTTTGTATTCCCCAAGCATGCTTTTCAGGGTATAGACTTCAGGTTCTTCCACAAAGTCAAGAAAGCATTCATCCACAACAAGAAAAATATCCAGTTCCCTGCACTGCTTCAGGATCTCCATAAGAAGGTCTTTCTCTGTCAGGACGCCTGTAGGATTGTTGGGGTTGCACAGAAAAACAATATCCAGTTCCGGCCGCAAGGCTTTCAGAAAATCCTTTTCTACCTGAAAATCTTCTTCCTCTTCCAGCCAGAAGTGTTCCACTTCACATCCCACACTTTGCAGGGCCTGTTCATATTCTGCAAAGGTAGGCCCTGTCACCAGCGCCCGTTTTGGCTTACCTGCCCTGCACACAGAAAAGATCACCTCTGCTGCCCCATTTCCGCAAATGACCCAGCCAGGATCTACCTGTTCATATTTTCCAATTGCCTCTTTTAAAGGCTGATAGCCTACCTGAGGATATTCATGGATACGCTCCATGCTTTCTCTTGCCGCTGCCTTTACACTTTCCGGTGTTCCCAGGGGATTACAGTTTGCGGAAAAGTCCACGCAGTTCCTGTAATGGTAAACATCCCCGCCATGCACATGTTTTTTCATCCGTTCCTCCAAATATTCAGACTGCACCAAGCAGAAAACCAAGCACTGTAAAAACTGCCATTCCAAGAACTGCTGTACCATAAAGGATCCTGTTTGCTCTTGGAATATCTTCATATTCCACAGCTCTGTCCGGATCACCGATGGTAGGTTTTTCATACAGCTTTCCAAAATAAAAAGCATTGCCTGCCAGCTGCACACCCAAAGCCCCTGCCATTGCAGCTTCTGTCTGGGCAGAATTAGGGCTTGCATGATTCCGCCTGTCCCTTCGGTAGATCCTTGCCGCATTCTTACAGTCAAAACCGGTGAGTCCGCTTGCAGCTACCATAAGCCAGCCGGATAGCCTGGCTGGAATAAAATTCGCCACATCATCCAGCTTTGCAGCGCATCTGCCGAAATACAGATATTTGTCATTTTTATAGCCAACCATGGAATCCATGGTGTTAATACCTTTATAGAAAAACATAAGCGGTGCACCGCCAATAGCCATAAAAAGCATAGGAGCGATCACTCCGTCAGAAGCATTTTCAGCCACTGTTTCCACAGCTGCCTTTGTAACACCAATATCACTTAAGCTTTCTGTATCCCTGCCTACGATCATAGACACTGCATACCTGGCTTCATCCAAAGTGCCATTCACCAGCCTGTCATATACCTTCATGCTTTCCTGCTTTAATGACCTGGCAGCAAGCAGCTGATAGCACCAGAATGTTTCAAGAAGAAAGGCCGCCACTGGCACAAATTTATATAATATATAAAGAATGGCAAAGGGCAGAAAATAACAGACTGCACATACTATAAAAACCATTACAACCCCTGCCATCAGAAGTCCGCCTGGGGTATCTGGAAATATCTTCCTGAGTTTTTTCTCCAAGGCGCTGATCAGATCCCCGATCCAGCATACCGGATGCCTGATCCAGGTTGGATCCCCAAAGATCAGATCCAGAATAAATCCAAGAGGAAGTGCAAGTATTCTCAGCATTTTCATTGATCTCCTTTGTTTTTCAGGGAATTTTCCTGACGGAAAGCAAGACATTTTTCAAGAAAAGCCTGTGGTATCCGTGGATTTCCATAATAATACAAATGGGGAAATCCTGCAAGCATACACTCACTGCCCCAGATACATTCCCATCCTCTTGTGCTTTCCGGTTTTGCTGCATGAAAGGCCTCTCCGCAGTTCTCAGAGTCAAAATAATGAAATTCATGAGCAGGTATCTGTCCCAGATCTTTCGATCCAAGCACAGCCTGTTTCTGCGTAAGGGTAATGTAGCCGAACCTGGTAAGCCTTGGTGTCCGGTATGCTTTTCCATCTATCACACCTGCCATCTGATACAGCTTTCCGTCCATGCCTTCCATCTGCTGATGCAGATACATAAAGCCTCCGCATTCTGCAAGAACAGGCATGTTATCCTGAATAGCTTCCCGGATCTGCAGGCGCATTTCCTGATTTTCTTCCAGCTGCCTGCCATACAGCTCCGGATATCCGCCGTATAATAAAAGTCCCTGGATATCTTCTGGAAGCTTTCTGTCATGGATTGGTGAAAATGGCACCAGCTTGGCACCCATTTGCTTCAAAATCCTGAAATTATCCTCGTAAAAAAAGCAGAAGGCTTCATCCTTTGCAAGTCCGATCCGAAGCTTTTTCTTTTCTTTTGGTATACTCCACCCAAAAGCAGGATCTACCTTTTTAAGATCATCAGAAGTACGAATCTCTGACGCTTCTCCTGCAAGGCGTAAGATCCCGTCAATATCCAGAGTATCGGAAAGAATCTGGGAAAGCTTATAAAGGCGTTCCTTAAGTCCAGGGATTTCTTCTGGAAGTATCAGTCCAAGATGACGGCTTTCGATCAGACAGTCTTCCACCTTTGGCACATATCCAAGAACCTGGATCCCCAACTGCTCCTCTGCCAGCTTTTTCATCCTTGGATACAGCATAGGTGACATCTGGTTAAAGATCACGCCTTTAATATGGCTGTTTTTCTTGTATTCCAGAAAGCCCTTGATATAGGCTGCCAGGGAAACACTCATCCCTCTGCTGTTTACGATCAGGATCACAGGGGTATCTGTAAGGTCAGCCAGATCATAGGCACTTGCCTTTGTAGTGGTACCTGCCACCCCGTCATAATATCCCATGACCCCTTCCATTACAGCCAGATCACAGTCTTTCGCATTTTCCATAAGAAGGTATCTGGTAACATCCGGACATGTAAAGAATGTATCAAGATTCCTGGATTTTGTACCGATCACCCTGCTGTGAAACATGGGATCAATATAATCAGGTCCGCACTTAAAGGAAGCAGCCTTAATCCCTCTGTTTACAAGCACCTGCAAGAATCCGCAGGTGATCAGGGTTTTTCCGCTTCCACTGGCCCCTGCAGCAAAAAGAATCCTGGGAATCTTCATTTCTTTTCCTCCCTTTTCTCACAGG
>ONBN01000004.1 GCA_900316115.1 uncultured Eubacteriales bacterium | reverse complement strand
TTTTCAAATCATGTGGCTTGATTCAGGACAATAAATCCTCTTTATTCATATTATAAGATATACATTAATGCATTTATCTTACATTTCCCATTTCATCCACAATCTATGTTATACTTTCCAGTATATATTTTTACTATACTGTACATAATAAAAATAATGGTGGATTTTACAAAACTATAATCCCACATTATTTAGGAGGATCACTTGAATTACAAACAACGTATCCGTACTTTACGGGAAAATGCAGAAAAAACACAGACGCAGATTGCCGATTATCTTGGGACTTCCCAGACCATGTATGCCCGCTATGAGCGTGGTGCAAATGAAATGCCTGTGCGCCATCTCATTTCTCTATGCAAATATTATCAGGTCTCTGCTGATTACATTCTTGGGCTCACAGATAACCCTGAACCTCAGCCAGACAATACCCTGAAATAAATCTGCTACGTTTCTGAAAAAGTCTAAAAATACTGGTCTTTTTTCCTAAATCTGTTATAATTATGTTATGTCAGGCTAACTGTTGGTGTATTTGCCTAACTTATCAAAATTTCACAGTAACTCAGGGGAGGAACAAAAATGACACATTTTCAGCTGATTCTATTTTTTATTTTCGCCATTGTAGGCCACATTCTGTGTGGACTGTCTGACTGTCTGCTCACATATGCTCCCAATGGAAAGGTTGACCTGGTAAACATTAAGGATTATGAAAAGTCCAGTAAGGCTTTTGAAGGAATGCCTGTTAAAAAGCTTTCACAGGCTATTCTGTTAGGTGTGATCGCAATGACATTGGAGATTTTCGGATATCTGGCACTTTGCAGCTGGATGAAGGATTATTCAGATGTATACTACTGGATCATGTATGCTGCAGTTCTGGTTATGTTTACTTCTCTTTCCTTACATCATGCCATCTGCTGCATTGTTGAATGGTTCTTTGTAAGGCTGGACAGAACACGTTCCGCATTAAATGCTGTACTGGATTTCTTCAAGGCTACTGCATATACCATGTATGTGGCATATCTTGCAATGATCGTATTTGCAGTTGCATTTTTCATTGCAGTTGTAACAGGCACTACCAGCCTTCCTGCATGGGCATGTATCTTCAATCTTCTGCCTATTGCCGTTATCATACTGCCTACCAAGCTTCCGGCCAAAGCCAATGTGATCGGAGCCTTGATGTTTCTTGGATTAATGTTTGTGATCTGAAAACAGCCCGATAAAATAAAAAAGCCGCAGAACAGTTCATTGTGTAAGCACATCATTGATATGCTTCATACCATGACCATTCTGCGGTTTTTATTTTATTATAACTCGATCAGCTCATACTCTCTGGTGCCAAAGCCCAGGGCTGCTGCTGACTCTATGGTACGGATACCATTACGGCTCTCGATACGCTCTACCAGATGATCCCTGCCCGGATCCTTGGATGCATATACAAGATCAATGCAGGCCTGATCAACAGCGATAGGATCAAGGGATACAAGCACGCCGATATCAGCCATGCACGGATCCTCAGCAACTGCACAACAGTCGCAGTCAACAGACATATTCTTCATTACATTCACAAAAACCATATTTCCTTTAAAATACTCAACCACTGCAGATGCTGCATCTGCCATGGAATCCAGGAAACGGTTCTGCTCGGTAGACCAGAAGTTAGCAAGCTCTCCTGCCCCATGGATATAACCCTTACCATAGGAGGAAGCGCAGCCAATGGAAAGCTGCTTTAATGCACCGCCAAAGCCTCCCATCGGATGTCCCTTAAAATGGGACAGAACTAACATGGAATCATAGTTCTCTATATGTTTTCCTACAAAGTCTTTCTTGATCTCCTTGCCATTCGGAATAGAAAGTTCCAGATCCGGAGCGTCTGCATCCAGGATATCTACTGTAAATTCCTTGGACCAGCCATGCTTTTCCATAGTCTCCATATGCTTCTCTGTAGTATTTCTGGAGCCCTCATATGCTGTATTACACTCAACAACTGTACCATTCACAGCCTCTACCATAGGCTTCCAGAAGTCTGGCTTTAAGAAGTTCTGATTGCCTTCTTCTCCGGAATGTACTTTGACAGCTACTTTCCCAGGTAAATCCTTTCCTGCTGCTTTATACAGCTCTACTACCTTCTCCGGAGTGATTTCTCTTGAAAAATATACCTTTGCTTTCATATAAACACTCTCCTTTGATCATTCTTATATAAATAAAAATTCTAATCTTAATTTTAGAGCATTTGCTCATTTTGGTCAACCGATTTTGGACAATTGTTCTGAATTAGTTATTACGAACAAACTGTGCAATATCCCCGACTATTACAGACAGATCAGGAGAGTGTTTTTTCTTAAAATCAATCCTGCGGATGTACCACAACTTTGATGGATTCACTGGACATCTGCATAAGGATAGCCTCTTCCAGATGTTCCAGATCATAATGGTGGGTAATCAGCTTTTCAATTTCCAGCTGTCTGCTGTTGATCAGATTGACTGCCCTCTGATGGGTATCCGGATTGATGATAGATCCTCTAACAGTAAGCTCTTTCTTATAAACATCAAACAGTGGAAGAGGTGCAGTTCCATCTACAGGCGGTACGCTGAACAGGACTACAGTTCCGCCTGCTCCTGCCACTTCAATAGCCTGCTGGGCGATCTTTGGATTACCTACACACTCGATCACGCAATCTGTACCTTCATTTCCAGTGATCTTAAAGATGGCCTGTGCAAGATCTTCATGGATAGGGTCAACCGCTGCATCTGCCCCCACACTCAGGCCGATCTTACGTCTCATTTCGATTGGTTCACTAAGAATAACCGTAGACGCACCTTTTAATTTGGCAAGCTGGATCATCAGCTGCCCGATAGCACCTCCGCCGATCACCAGCACAGTCTGTCCCGGAACAATATCCGTCCTGTCAATGCCATGGATCGCACATGCCAAAGGTTCTGCCATTGCAGCCACATCAAAGGGAACCTCTTTATTTAACTTATAGCACTGATTCTCCGGTGCTACAGAATACTCTGCAAAACCACCATTTACATTTACTCCAAGGGCAAACAGATGCTCACAGTTCTGCTTTTTCCCCATACGGCATGGACGGCATTTCCCACAGTACATATTGGGATCCAAAGTTACATGATCCCCTACTGCCACTTCTGTTACTTCAGAACCAACTGCAGTTACCACGCCTGAATACTCATGTCCCAGTACAGCCGGCGGAGTTACATCTGCGGATCCTTTTTCCCCATGATATATATGTACATCTGTTCCGCAGATCCCGGCTGACATATTCTTTATCATCACCTGATGGGGCTCCAGTTCTTTAAATTCCATATTGCGGACTTCAAACTTTTTTTCTTTATCTGCACCTAAAAAATACGATCCTCGCATGTCCTAATACCTCCTGTTATTTTAATGTTCTATCCAGATAATCCAGGATCAGATCCTTTACTTCCGGCTGTGAAAATGCTGCATCCGCATGATCCACACCATCGATCAGTACGAACTCTGCCGGAACACCTTCTTTTTCCAGTTTCTCATACAGGATCTCACTGTGAAATACAGGAACCTGTGTGTCTTTTGTTCCATGAAGCAGCAAAAACGGGGGTGCATCCTTTGTAATATAATATCTGGGATCCATTTTCTCACCCATCGCTTTTTCATGACGGAGATGATTCACGCCAGCAGCCACAGACTGTGGTTCCAGCTTTCCCCTTAAAAGGAACTGTTCTTTCTCATCATAAGAATCCAGGCTTTCCCTGCCTTCAAAGTTCATCATATCCACAGCCCCGTAAAAGATCACAGCCGCCTGCACTGCGGAACTTTCTTCCAGGTATTCCCCTTTTTCAAATTCCTTACGATCCCCGGTAGCTGCCACAAGAGAAGCCAGATGGCCTCCTGCCGATTCCCCCATCACCGCAATCCTGTCAGGATCAATGTTCCATTCCCCGGCATGCGCTCTTAAATACCGGATGGCCTGCTTTACATCCATCAGCATTTCCGGGAAAAACCATGTTGCCGGAAGGCTGTAGGAAACGCTTGCCACCACATAGCCCTTCTTCGCATAGTAAGACAACTCCGGAAGCCATACATTCTGGTCTACCTCTGTCCATCCCCCTCCCGTGATCCACAGGATACAGGGCTGAAGGGAAGGTTTCTCATCATATTCAAAAAATGCTCTCTGATGAAGAATACTCATCTTTAAGGGAACCCTGGTTGCATTGCACCAGTATGGTTTCTGGGAAAAAACCAGATCTGTACACTGAAGGATCACAGGTTCTTTTGTTTCTACTTTTATGATTTTCTTCACATTGACCACCTTTCCCATTTTATATTTCTTGAGCTTTATATTTCTTAAGTTTTATCTATCTAATATCTTATCTTTTTTGTCTTTTGATTTTATTCTTTTTCAACGGCTGAAGCTGCATGTTTTCTTGACGCATAATCCATACCAACTGCAAGGATCAGTACAACACCGTTCATTACGTACTGCCAGTAAGTATCCAGGCCCAGAAGTGTAAGTCCGTTATTCAGGATACCGATGATCAGAACACCAAATACTACGGAAAACAGTCTTCCTGCACCACCGCTTACAGATACACCGCCTAATACAACTGCTGTGATTACCTCAAACTCAAAACCACGGCCTGTATTAGGTGTTCCGGACATCAGACGGGAAAGCATAAGAAGTCCGGCTACACAGGCAAACACAGAACTCATGATATAAGCCATAATCTTCACTTTATCTACATTGATTCCGGAAAGTCTTACAGCTTCTTCATTTCCACCGATGGCATACAGGCTGCGTCCGAATACCGTTTTCTTTAAAATAAATGCACCAAGTACAAACATCAGGATCATGATCAGTGTAGGAATAGGAATAATTCCGATATACCCCTGACCCATAAGTGCAAATCCATCACTGAAGCCAAACACCGGCTGGCCGCCGGAGATCAGATAAGCAGCTCCATAAAGAATATTCATAAATGCCATGGTTGCGATCATTGGCGGAATATTATACTTTGTGATCAGAAATCCATTGCAGAAACCAACCACTGCAGACATAAGAAGGCTGATCAGGATCGCCAGAACAGGATGCATGCCCATTTTTACCATCATGGTTGGACAGAGCACGTTCACCAACTCAATGGTAGAACCAATGGAAAGGTCAATACCGCCGGTAAGGATGATCATCATCATTCCAACAGCAGCGATTCCACGGAAGGAGATCTGCCTGGTGATATTTAGCAGGTTATTCAGGTTCAAAAACGCAGGTGACAGAATACTGAATACAATAAACAGCGCCACAAATGCAAATACAATAATATTTTGATTCATCCATGATTTTACGTTTTTCTTATTCATCTTTTATGCCCTTTTCTTTATAAAATTCTATTTACAGGAATCAGCCAAAAGCACTGTGCCGACCTAACTCTGGGACGCCAGAGACATTACAGCCTCCTGGCAGAATTCTTCTTTTGACAGTTCCCCTGTCACCCGTCCTTCGCAGAATACTACGATCCTGTCGGACATTCCCAGAAGCTCCTCCATATCTGAAGAGATCATGATAATGGATTTTCCGGCCTGTATCAGTTCATTCATGATTCCGTATATTTCCTGCTTTGCCCCTACGTCAATACCACGGGTAGGCTCATCCAGAATGATCACATCCGGATTCTTGGCAAGCCATTTTGCGATAACCACCTTCTGCTGATTTCCACCGGACAGGTTTTTACAGATCTGCTTATCGGAAGGTGTTTTAATGGCCAGCGCCTTAATATATTCCCCTACAATATTTTTTGCTTTTGAATAATCGATCACATCATGTTTTGAAATCTGAGGCAGACTTGGGAAATAGATGTTTTCCCCAACTGACATGTGAAGCATCAGACCCTGTTTTTTCCTGTCCTCAGGTGCAAGGGCAATTCCCTGTTCAATGGCATCCTTTGGATTTCTGACCTTTAATTCTTTCCCTTTATAAGTAATGGTTCCTCCGGTTTTCCCGGTGATACCGCAAACCAGCTGGACGGATTCTGTCCTTCCGGCTCCTACCAGGCCGCCAAATCCCAGGATTTCTCCTTTCCGAAGCTGAAAAGATACATCCTTTACACCCGGACCTTTCAGATGCTGTACATCCATTACTACTTCCGTCTGTCCATGCTTGTCAAGCTTTGGATACTGCTCCGTCAGCTTTCTTCCAACCATCATGGAAATCAGTTCCTGACGGTTGGTGTCGCAGGTATTTACTGTTTTGATCATCTTTCCATCCCGCAGGATCGATACCCTGTCTGAAATCTCAAAGATCTCATCCAGCCTGTGGGAAATATATATAATAGTAACACCTGAGGCTTTCAGCTTTTTGATGATCTTAAACATGATCTCCACTTCATTGGTGGTAAGAGATGCGGAAGGCTCATCCATCACCAGGATCTTGACCTTGTGTGACAGAGCCTTTGCGATCTCTACCAGCTGCTGATAGCCTGTAGTCAGTGTTCTTACATTCGCAGTTACATCAATATTGATCCCCAGCTGATCGAATATTTTTTTGCTTTCAGCCACCATGGCTTTCATATCGATCAGTCCATGTGTGCGGATCGGACTTCCAAGGAATACATTTTCCGCAACAGATATGTCATTTACCAGATTGAATTCCTGATAAATAACAGCAACACCCTGCTCTTTCGCAATCGCAGGTGTCAGATTATTGGTATATTCTTTTCCATCTATCAGAATTGTTCCGGATGTGGGAATCACAGCGCCTGTAGTAGACTTGATCAATGTAGATTTCCCGGCCCCGTTCTCACCGGCCAGCGCATGGACTTCTCCTGCACGGAACGCAAGACTGACGTTATCCAGTGCCACAACACCAGCATATTTCTTCGTGATATTTTTAAATTCCAGTATATTCTTCGTACTTTCCATATGCCAACCTCTTGAATTTCTTTTGCTTGTTCTCAAAAAATATGCAGAGCCCTGCATAAAGCTTTTTGCCATGATGTCCTACGCTGTCGTCTCTTTCGCCTGTACAGGTGCTCTGCATACCTATATTTTTAACTATTTGCTGAGTTTGCTCAGATCCACCTGATCTTCATATTTCCATTCTTTCAGCCAGTCTTCCATAGTATCAACTGTTACCAGCTCGTTTGGTGTTACCTGATCTTTTTCTGTGATTCCGTTGTTCAGGGAATCAAGGATAACTTCTACGATGCCATCGCCAAGCTGCCAGCCTGCGCCAAATGCAACTTCTGCTTTGATGGGATCGCCGTTTGCCATCAGCTGAAGAGCTTCGATGGTTCCGTCAACTGCAAAGATACCAAATCCATCCTGCTTGCCAGCTGCTTTTACTGCCTGGTTAGCGCCGATACCGCCGCCATCACCGATGGACATGATCACTTTCATATCCGGATATGTCTGCAGCCAGTTCTCTACGATGGTCATTGCCTTATCTGCAACTACGCAGGAATCCTCAACAACAAGTTCTGCATCCGGTGCATTCTCTGCAAGAGCTTTCTTCATTGCTTCACCACGGTCTTTACACTCCTGGTTCTCATAGAATGTAAGAAGTCCAACCTGTGCTTTTCCGTCATAATTATCATTGATAAACTGAGCTGCCTGCTCACCGATCAGCTGTCCTGCACCTGCGTTATCATTTGTATAGGATACATCGTATGTATTTGTATGTACGCCGTATGCCATAACCATGATCCCTGCATCCTGTGCATCTTTGATAGCACTTTCCACAGAATTGATATCAATAGCAGAAATGATGATCGCATCTTTCTTCTGCTGGATGAAGTCCTCGATCTGTGCTACCTGTGTAGAAGGATCATTATTTGCTGCAACAACGGTGAAGTTGCTTCCCATCTCTTCACCTTTCTTCTGTACCTCGTCACAAACCTCTGCCCAGATCGGGTTTGTCAGATCCGCTACTGTCATGCCGATCTCGTAGCTTTTGGTATCTTCGCTTTTAGCTTCTTCTGCAGATACAGGTACTGCCAGAACAGATGTGCCGATTAACGCTGCTACTAAAGTTCCTCTCAATACATTACGTTTCATGAAATGCTCCTCCTTTGTTTTGTAAATGTATTTTACAAATGTTTCTTGATGTATTTGATGATACCATTGTATTTACGCACTGTCAATCAACGAAACGCCGATTCTATTTGTGCATTTTTACCATATATTTTGATATTTTTTATATTATCAGAACGGTTATTTTTATAAAATACTTTATATATCGTTTCTCATTTTGCATTTCCAAGGTTTATATATCACTTTTCCCGCTATTTTTCAATATTTCCTTGGTTTCTTTTTTGCTTTTTTACACGAGTTTTACATTTATTTGCAATTATTCGTATTGTATCTTCTCATTTTTCACCTTTTTTAGTTGTTTTTTCTCATTTTCCCTATTCACTTTTATAAATATCTTTGTTATAATAATAACAAAAATAATCGCTTTCGCAGGAGATGTATTATGGGGATTACAACTTCAGAATTAAAACAATTGAATTGCGATATGGTATATCGGATGATTTACGAAAATAACGGCATCACCAAACAGATGATTGCCAAAGAGCTGAAATTTTCATTACCTACGATTTCACAAAACCTGGGATATCTGCTAGAACAGGATAAGATCCACTGTAGTTCTCACAGAGCTACCACCGGGGGGCGCCCGGCACAGTTATATAAGTTCAATTATAATTCCAGGATCACCATTTCTGTAGAGTTGCTTACCAACAAGCTTAATGTGGCAGCTGTCAATCTGGCTGGAGAGATCATTGCAGAAGCCAGCCTGGACCTGGTATTTACAAATGACTCTCTCTATTTTGAAACCTTCAGTTCCTGGGTGAATCATTTCATTGATTCACTGGGCTGCAGGCCAGTGCAGATCCTTGGTATCACTATTGCCATTCAGGGTGTGGTTGATGCAGATCAGGAACACATTTCTTTTGGAACCCTGTTATCCAGCAGTTCCTTTGTAAGGACTGATTTTGCCCGGCACTTTCAGTATCCGGTGTCCCTGATCCATGATGTGGAAGCAGCCGGTATCGCAGAGAGCTGGCACAGTTCACCAGATATGAATGCTATCTATATTTCCCTGAACGCCAATCTGGGCTGTGCTGTTATTGTCAACGGACAGGTCATGCGATCCAGGCATCTGAGCAGTGGTGTTATGGAGCACCTTACCCTGTATCCTAATGGCATCCCCTGCTACTGTGGGAAGTGTGGCTGTGCAGAAAGCTATTGTTCCGCCAATACCCTGATCCGCAAGTCCGGTCTGAGCCTGCCTTTATTCTTCAAAAAAGTCCGTGACAAAAACATCAAATACCTGCCTATCTGGCAGCGTTACCTGCAGGATCTGGCACTTATGATCGATGATGTGCGTATGATCATCGGCGGAGATGTGATCATCGGCGGTTTGCTGACCCCATACCTTACAGTCGAAGATCTGGATTTTATCAAAGACAGTGTCTACTCTCTCACCACCTTTAAAAATGCAGAATTCACCATAAATAAGGGCAAATACGGCATGAAAGCCACATTGATCGGCACTGCCCTTACCCGCATTACCGATTACTTAAAAGAAGAGCGCCTGGTCGACTGACCAGACGCTCTTTTCTTGAAATTCAATCATTTCATGGATCACTTATACAACACTTCGGGATTTATCACATTATACGGCTTTTCTCCCCGTAATACATCTGTGATTCCCTGCAAAGCTTCGGCGCACATATTCATACGAGTCTGCAAGGTACAGCTTGCAATATGAGGCGTAAGTGTTACATTATCCAGAGTAAGAAGTTCCGGCGTTACATTTGGTTCGTCTTCAAATACATCCAGTCCCGCTCCACGGATCTGGCCGCTTTCCAGTGCCCTTGCTAATGCCTTTTCATCAACAACCTGGCCCCTGGCCGTATTAATCAGATATGCCGTTTTTTTCATCATTTTAAATGTCTCTTCATTGATGAAATGATAATTTTCCGGAAAATAAGGCATATGTAAAGTAATACAATCACTGGTTTTTACCAGATTTTCAAATGACATATACGTTACTTTGTATTTCCTTTCCACATCTTCTGATGCTCTGGATCTGTTATGATAAACCACCTTCATACCCAGTCCCTGTGCTTTTTCACATACTCTTTTTCCTATCCGGCCAAACCCTATGATTCCTAATGTCTTTCCATATATTTCACTATCAACATCTGCAAAATTCGGCGAATCCCATATTCCCTGCCGAAGCTCCCGATCATACCTTGCCACACCTCTCATAGCTGCCATAAGAAGTGCTACTGCATGTTCTGCCGTAGCCTCCGTGACAGAGGAAGGTGTATTGACAACCGGAAGTCCTACTTCTGTAGCATATTTCCAGTCAATATTATTGTATCCCACCCCGAAATTTGCCAACACTTTCAGTCTTTTTCCTTTATCGATCAATTCTTTGTCACCTTTATTTTTTCGTATAAAAAGCGCATCATAATCACCGACCATGTCACAAAGTTCTTTATGGGTAAAGGCATACTTTTCATGATCTGGCATGGTAAAATCAAACTCCCCGGCATACGGTCTTAAGCACTCTTCTGGTACCCATTCTGAAATCAATATTCTCTTCATAATATCCCTTTCTTCCCGATCTTTATATTCTAGAACAACAAAGACATCTGAGGATCCTGGCTTACCTGGATCCTGGATGGCAGGATGGTATCCGGCTCTTCCCCGGTGTGGTGCTCTGCCCGCAGATACTGGGTGTCTCCACGCAGGCTGGCTGCGATCAGATTCAGCACATATATATTATCAAACCGGTTATAAATGGATTCTCCGCCAAGACCTGTAAGGCAGATCAGCTGAGTATTTGTTTTCCGTGCCATATCCATCAATGGCTTCAGAAGATGGGATGCATTTGTCTGGGCAAACGGGTTGTCCATCAGCAGGACTTTTCCCTGATTCTGGTCTGTAAGCAGGTCATTTTCACCCTTTCTCATGTAATAAAGAAGGCTGGAAAGGATCACAAATGCAGACAGGAATCCTTCTCCTCCGGAGTTTCTTGATACCTCTTTCCAGGTGATCGGGTACTCTCTGTTTTCCTCTATTTTGTAAAGGCGGATCTGTACATTTCCCACTCCCACAACCTGGTCATACAGATTCCTGGTAGTAACCTTTGCCCCGAAAAACTCCTGGACATTTTCATTTTTATCCATGACCTCTATGGCTTTTACAGTCACTGTATCTACAAAATCTTCCATACGGATATGATACAGGCTGCGGTTATCTTCCCATGATGGAAGCTGTATTTTCAGCATTTTCACAGGTTTTTCCCGGATGGTTATGGTGGAATTGCCATCGATCTTGCCCAGGTTTCTGTGGATATCTTCCACATACTGTTCCAGAAGCTCTACAATCCGTTCTTTCTCTTTTTCGATCACAGAAATATCCACTTCCAATTTTTCCATCAGGTTGTCATAGGACTGTATGGTAGCTTCCAGCTGCAGCAGAACCTTATCCCCGTCATCTGCGATTTCCAGCATCTTTTCTAATGGTCTGCGATAAAATTCTTCCTGAAATTCTTCCATACGCAGGATATTATTCAGAGTCTGGACCAGTTCCTCCCTGCACTTCTGCAGCTCCCTGCCTGTGCGGCTGTATTCCTGAAGCAGGACGCCCTTTAATGTACGCAGCTGTGCTGCTTCCATCCTTCCTGGATCCTCCTGCCAGCTGCCTCGTTCTCCTCTTGGCAGAGACTGATATTCTGATAAAGCAGTAAGATTTTCCTCATAACTGCGAAGCCTTTCTTCCAGCTGTTTTCCTTTGTCTTTTTCAGTCTGGATCTGTACCCGGATCTGTTCTTTTCTGCCTTCAAAATCTCTGCTGCGGATCTGTGTTCTTGGCGCAGGTTCTTCTTGTTTACATAATGTGTGGATCTGTTTCATTAATTCCAGCACCCGGCTGTGGCAGATCGCTGCCTGCTTATCTTCTTCTGTCCAGCTTCTGTTTTTCTCTTCAAGCTTTCTTCTGCAATCCTCAAGAACAGATTCCTGATGCATTTCTTCTTTCCTGCTGTAGATCACTTCTTTCCAGGAATTTTCTTCCAGGTGATACTTTTCCTGAAGATGCACAAGTTCCTCTTCTGCTCTCTGGAACCGCTTCATACAGGTCTGTTCCTGTTCTTCCAGTTCTTTCAATTCCCTTGAAAATTCAGATGTCAGTGCATCGTAGCGTGCTTCCAGCTGGCTTAATGGCAGCTCCTTTTGTTCACTTTCCATCTCAGCATTTAATGTGCTTTCTGTACTTTCATAGGTCTGG
Organism: uncultured Eubacteriales bacterium; assembly: GCA_900316115.1. GTDB lineage: Bacteria > Bacillota > Clostridia > Lachnospirales > Lachnospiraceae > Blautia_A. The sequence goes on along the minus strand of ONBN01000004.1, from coordinate 52,839 downwards.
TATTTTCTGTATTTTGTATGAAGTTCTTCCCCATCACGAAGAAGCTTGTCTCCATCCAGTTCCAGAGATCTTCTTAATTCCTGCAGACTCTGGATCTTTTCTCTGGAAGCTGTCTGCATTTCCTGCAGAATCTTCTCCTCTGCCCGCACATTTTCAAGGCATGTGCGATTGTCCTCATAACTCTGATAGGAGCGGCACAGTCCCTCTAGTTCTTCTTTTTGCTGTTCCTGTCTGTCCACTCCACGCTCTGCTTCCAGCGTCTGTTTCTGAAGCTGTTCAGCCTGATTTTTCAGTTCCTGGATCTGTGTGGATTTTTCCAGAATTTCATTTTCCAGGTCTGTTTTTTCCGCTTCCAGCTTCTCTTTCTTTTCCTGCAAAGCCTGCCAGTTTTCCTTTGTTACGTTCTGGTTTTCCAGCCTTGTCTGTCTTACAAAGGATTCCTCATATTCCTTTTTCCGTAAATCGATCTGCTCCCGGATCCGTGCCAGCTGCTGCTGCTTTTCAAGAATCATCTGCTGCAGTTTTTCTTCATCCAGCAGGTTTTCATTAAAGAAAACATAAAATCCCATGCCCTCAAAACTCAAAACTCTGTGATCGGAAGCCAGGTTGATTTCCTGAAGCTTTTCCTTTTGGATCACTGGCACCGGGAAGGATGTGTAGATCTGTTTTCCCTGTCCTTCCAGCAGATGGATCTCCTTTTCTGTAAGGATCAGGCTATACGGAAGGAATGGATTTTTCTGTACCAGTTCCTGATTCTGTTCTTTTGTAAAGCCGTTTTTCTTCAGCCATTCCATACCATATACAATGGAAATCCCCAGATTACGGAACTCTTCTTCCATATCCTTTGGCAGTTCCAGAGTCCTTCCACCAGTCAGTCCGTGAAGCTCTTTTAACAGACTGTCCTCCTCTTTTTCAAGGTTTCTACGAAGCCTGGATAATTCCTCCAGCTTCCTCTGGGATGCATGAAGGATCCGCACTTTTTCATAAAGCATATCCTCATTTAGGTCCAGATATTTCAGGATCACCCGGCGGCTTTCCAGTTCATTTTCATATTCTCCCAAAAGCTCTGTCGCACGTACAATCTCTGTTTTTTTCTGAAACAGCTGCTCTTTTTCTTCTTCCAGAAGCTGCTCTTTTTGCTTTACTTCTTCCCCATTTCCGGTCAGGTTATCCACAATTTCTTTTCTTGTTTCCACAGCCTGCTCAAGGCTTGCTCTGATGCTTTCCTGACGGCTTTCCAGGGCTTCCGGCTCATAAACACCAAGGATATTTCTGGACAAATTATCCTGATGGCGGATATTGTATGCTTCTTCATCCTTGTCATAGGTGCGGATCAAACTCTCCAGACTGCCGATCTGCCCGTTTATTTTCAGCAGCTTTTCTCCTGCTTCTTCCTGTTTTTTCTCTTCTAGCGCTATCTGTGACAGTGTTTTTTCATGCTGCTCATGTATACCTTCCTGTCGTTCTTCATTCTCCCGGATCAGCTTTTCATAGCCGCATTTCAGACGATATCCAAGGCTTTTCTGCTCTGGTTCCCAGTCCTCTTCTTTCCTTCTGGCAATCAGAATCTTCTCACGGATAGCATCCAGTTCCTCCTTTTCTTCCTGCACTACCTGCTGCTGTTTTGCACAGTAAAGAAGGTTTCTTTTTTCCCTGCTGACTGCTTCTTCTTCACGCAGTTTATCCCGTTCTATATCGATCATATCCCGGTTGCTTTCATGAAAAAGTTCCTGATCCTTCTGCGTGTATACCTGACTGGAAAGATCCTCATATTCTACCTGGGCAGCCTCCAATTCCAGCTGCTCTGCCGCTCTCCAGGTATCCTGGCTTTTCCTTTTTGTTTCTTCACGAAGCTTTTCCAGATCATGGATAAACCATGCGATCCTGTTTTCACTGTCCTGTTTTTCCTGCTTTACCTGCAGAAGATTTTCTGCCTGACTGCGGATCTTTTCTCCTTCTTCTTTAAAGATACGGATATGATCCCTTCTCTGGATTTTTGCCCGGTTTTCTTTGTACTGGCCAGCATATTTCTCCAGGATAGACTGAAATTCACGGATCCTGCTGTGTTCTTTGTTCAGCTTGCTTTCCACTGCCTCAAGAAACCATTTTTCCACCAAACCTTTTTCATCTTTACAGTCTGCGAACAGTTCGGAAAGACCGGATTCCTTCTGATTTACCCTTTTAATAATGGTTTCCCACTCTTTATAATTGATGTTATATTCCATCAGCTTATCAAAATACTGCCTTGCCTGTGGGAAGCTGGTCATGTCGTAGCAGAAAAACTTCCTGTTTCCATTTTTCTTAAATTCTTCAAACATCTGCTTGCAGGCATGGAAGCTTTTCAGGGTCATTTCTTTTTCCCCTTTTTCCACTACAGGCAGATGGTAAATATCCTGAAGACAAGGCTGTTTATATTCACTGATAATGCTGATCATATCCAGATTATCCTCTGTGTCCCCGGTATTTTCCTGGGATCTGCGGATCATAAGTCCTGCAAGCACATACCCTGCTTCCTGATCCAATGCCCATTCCAACAAAATGAAGGACGGCCTGCTGGTGGTAAAGTAGCTTTCAAAGGTTCTGTCCTTTGCATCCCTGTATCTTTTATGCACAAAAGGTGCAGTCAGCATCTGCACAAGAACGGATTTCCCACCACCGTTTCGCAGTGAGATCAATGTACTTTCCCCATTAAAATGAAAGCACTCATCACTGATCCGGATGGCGTTGTTATTGTAATTCAGATTGATCAGTCGTACTGTGTTGATCTTACTCATTTTCTGCCTCCTCCAGTACCCGGCGCACTCTCTGGTAATGATTCTGGTTCAGTAAATTCCAGTCCATGAAATTATCCAGCTTCCTTGTTGTTTTGATCATCTCATCCTGTTCCACATATTCGATCAGCTCCTGCTTCTGCAGAAAAGCCAGAATATTGTGCACAAAACCTTCCTTTGTGGTTCTTGCCCTGGAGCCCTTTTCCTCAGAGCGAAGAGCCTCATAAGCCTCCAGCATTACCTGAAAAGAGATCCCTGCTGTATCCGTCTCTTCTTCATTTATGTTCTCGGCCCCTTCTTTAAGGCGCCTGGAAATGCAGTTCATAAATTCCCCTGCCCGGATATATTCCCTGGATTTGGAGGTACTTCCCTGTCCATCATAAAACTCTGCCAGAAGAGTAAGGATCACAAACTGAGACAGATAATAATCCTTATCAGAAGCTGTAGATTTACACAAAGCTGCCCGCAGCTGCACTCTGGAAAATCCCAGAAAATTATTGTCTTCTCCAGGGATCAGATACACCACATTTCCATATCGTTCAACTGCTGATCCTGCAATCTCGCCCTGGTTTTTAACCAGATTTCTTATATTTTCCTCTTCTGTATATGCCTTAAAAAGAACCGGTTCATCCTCTTCCCTCAGCTGGTGGTATTCCAGAAGATAGTAAAAAATCTCCTGGCTGGTACGAACTTCTTCTGCTTCATATGTCATAACATTTCTTCCTCATTTCTTATAATACGAATCCGTACATTGGAACAACGGACACTCCTTTTTTCTCCCTGTTCATCCGGTATATTTTGAAAAAGGACCGGTTCTTTCTCTTCCAGTCTGGTGATCTCCACCCTTTGGATCTGTTCCCCATCCGGTATCTGCTCCACAAGCTGCAAAAGCATCCTGTTCAGCCGAAAGTCTCCGGTCTGATCCTGGATATACTGACTTCTCTCCTTTTTCAGAGCGTCCAGATCAATCTCCTTGGCACGGATCAGTTCTACCATAATTTCCTTAAAGATTTCCACATCCGGAAGTAATTTTTCCTGATCTTCGGGATTTTCCTTTATCATATCTGCCAGGTTTTTCAGGTCTGTTTCACCTGTTTTCTTCGCTGTATCCAGCAAAAATCCAAGACTGTTTTCATACTTTTTCAGCTTCTGTCTCTGTCGTTTTTCCTTTTCTTTCCGGAAGTGTTCCTCATCAAAATCAAGCTCTTCCTCTGTGTCTTCATCCTTGTTTTTCTCGGAAAGCTTCTGATAATGGAAGGCCTTATTCAGATTGTAGATTTTATCCGGTTCCCGGTTAAATAATGGTTTCAGGAAAATGTCCGTATTCTTTAAAGCACCTGGATTTTTCAGGATCTTATCGTACAGTTCTCCCCTGAAGGAAAACCTCTGAATCATGGACATCTGTGACAAAAGTTCCAGTTCTCTTGTATAAAGAGCCTTCAGGTCAAAATGGCTGCTTAATATCTTCTGATGCTCGTCTACAGTCCTCTCCAGATACTGTTCAATGGTTCGCAGGCTGTCCAGACTTCCCGCTTCCTGTTCTGTCAGGTGTCTGACACTGATATTCTGTTCTTCCAGCTCACGCATCCTGCTTTTTACCATTTCCCGGTAATTCTGGAATTTCTCTTTTGTCTCGCTAAGGGTGTCCAGATTCTCTTTCAGGATCTGCTGATAGTCCTTTACTGAATACTCCAGCGCATTCCGTTTGATCCTTCCCATGGCCTCCTGGATCTTCTGGAGCTGTATCCGCATCAGGTTAAAAATATTACGGATCTCATCTACTGCCTTATCATAATTCTGCTTCTTAAGATGCATCTGAAAGATCATTTCATGTATGGTCAGCTTCATATTACTTTCCACTTCCAGGGTGGAAAGCAGCAGATTATACCCGTCATCTGTAAGATAATAGGAGGTTCTGCGTATGTCCTGATCCAGATAAACGATCTTGTTTGCCACATAGCTGATATGTATTTTTTTGTACTGTTCCTGTTCAAAATCATATCCTTCAAAGTACATGGGCCTGCCTTCATTACAAAGGATCACATTCACAATGAAATCCCCCAGCTTCCGGCATTCTTCAAAGGAAAAGGATTTTTTCATATATCTGGAAAGCAGTTCGTCAAGATAGGCCCCAATATCATCCATGGTGCAGTTTTCTTCTTTCAGTGACTGTTCCATAATAAACAAAAGAACTGCAAAGATCAGGTTCATCTGTTCTTCAAGGCTTTGGATACCGTATTGCTTCCAGGTTGTTTTCTGGCTGCTGTTCTGAATGATCATTCCATGCAGTCCTACACTTTTCATTCTTTTGGGGAAATTTTTCAGAAAATCATATTGCATTGGTACTCCTTTAGCGCTGCCTGCATCCTATGCGTTGATGCCAGCGGCGAAATATCTTTTGTCCACGTATTTTTCAACATTTTATTATAGCATTAAAGTGACTATTAACAAATATTTTTTATTTATCGAATCGTGCAGAGTGTGGATATGCAATACATTATAGCAGAAAAGGCGCAAAAAGACCGCCACTGTACTGGGCAGTGACGGCCTTTCACAACAACATTCATACATAAACAATGGGGCTTTATTCAGCAGCTTCGTCTTCCTTTGGCTCCTCAGGAACTACATTGTGTACCTCAGAAACAACAACTACTGCTGCATTCAGATCTGTGCTCAGATCTACATCTTTATCCTGTGCGATAGGCAGATCCTTAACTTTGATGCTGTCGCCTACATGCATATCTCCAACATCAATCTCAATCTTCTCAACCAATGCAGCTGGCAGAGCTTTGTAAGCAATCTCTTCAAGCAGAAGCTGTACAACTCCGTCTGTTACTTTATCATGGTTCAGAAGAACAACCTCTGCAACGGAATGGACTTTCTCGTTGCTTACCAGAGCCTGGAAATCGATCTCATCTACCTGTCCCTTTAATGGGTTAAATTCCACATCCTTGATCAGTACATCATACTTTGTACCGTCTACATCCAGCATGATCTGGCTTCCTTTATTGCTTGTTTTCAGCAGCTTATCCAGATCTTTCTTAACGATTTTGATGGGAATGGATTCTTTTATTTCTCTTCCAAAGATATTACCGGTAACAAATCCTTCTCTTCTTAATTTTTTGGCTTTGACATCCATGCTTCTTTTTTCAGCTTTTAAAGTATTCATTTATCTTTTCCTCCAAAAATCTGATTTGCTCAATAGCCTTCACCTTGGTTTCCCAAAGAGGTTTTATTAAGTAGCTTTCCTTTGTTACAGTTGTATTATAACGCCCATATCAATTTAAGATTCACCAATTATTAATTTTTTTACCTGTTATTTTTGTAAGTTTTTAGTCTTGCCTTTTTCCAGCACTGTTCAATACCGCTCCCACCCATAATTTTCTTTGTATTGTCTCCAGTTTTGGTGTATTGTATTATTAAACGAATCCACTTCATTTTTAATCTTATTTTAATCTTTCTTCAAAGTCACTTTAAGGAACCACTGGTAGATTATAACCTGTCAACTGATACAAGACTTTGATTGAAAGGAAAAGGAAAATTATGGACCAGTTAGAAAAAGTTGAAAAATTAAGAGAAAGAGCAAATGTAAGCTATGAAGAAGCAAAAGAAGCCCTGGAAGCAAGCGGCTGGGACCTTCTGGACGCTATGGTATACCTTGAAAAAAACGGTAAGGTAGAAACTCCTGAACAGGAAACAGCTTCCTCAACCTCCCAGGAATCTCCCCAGTATGTATCCGTTAAGGAAAAGGTAGAAGAACAGGAAAAAGAATCTGAAGAAGGCATTCTTACCAAGCTGGTAAAGGTATGCAAGGTGCTGTTCCGCATGAGCAAAGAAAACAGCTTCTGTGTGAAACGCCATGACAAAGAACTAATCAGAGTACCTGCCTGGGTGCTGGTTCTGGCACTGCTGTTTGCATGGCATCTGTTACTTCCGGCGGCGATCATCGCACTCTTCTTTGACTGCCGCTATTCTTTCTCAGGAAAGGATGACCTTTCCCCGGCAAACAAAGCTATGGACAAAGCCAGCGAAGTTGCTGAAAAAGTAAAAAGTGAATTTGAAAGCAGGTAAATTTTAATCATGAACGAACATATTCTGATCGTAGAAGATGAAGAAAAACTGGCCAGATTCGTGGAGCTTGAACTGCTCCACGAAGGCTACCAGGTCAGCAAATCCTCCAACGGAAGAGAAGCCCTTGCCATGGCTGTGGCAGGGGATTTTGACCTTATTCTTCTGGATATCATGCTTCCAGGCCTGAATGGTCTGGAGGTTCTAAGACGGCTTCTGCAGGATCATCCTACTCCTGTGATCCTTCTTACTGCCCGTGATGCAGTAATGGATAAGGTAGCCGGACTGGATGCCGGTGCTGTAGATTATATTACCAAACCCTTTGCCATTGAAGAGCTGCTGGCAAGGATCCGTGTGGCAATAAAGCTGCACAGGAATTTTAACAAAGAAGCTGCGCCCGAAGCAGAAGACGGTCTTCTTCACTGGGGGCATCTTACCCTGAATGAAAAGAAGCATCAGGTTACTTACGACAACCATGAGATCAGCCTTACCAACCGGGAATTCCAGATGCTGAAGGTTCTTCTGGAAAACCAGGATATTGTACTGACCCGGGATGTTCTCCTGGAGCGTGTATGTGGATATGATTATGTAGGCGAAACCAATGTTGTAGACGTATATATCCGTTTTCTCCGTTCCAAAATCGATCAGGTTTTCCAGGTCAAAATGATCCAGACCATCCGGGGCGTAGGCTATGTGATTAAATCGGAAGAGTGAAAAAATGTCAAAAAATAATGCTCAGACCAAACGTATGACCTCTATTGCAAGAAAGCTGCACAGGTCATTGATCCGGAAGAAAATCGCCATGTACACAGGCTTTGATTTTCTTCTTTTTGTGCTTCTGTTCCTGGGATGGCTGGCCAGTCAGGAATACTATACCTTTGGGAAATTCATCCCCTCCTATAACCGTTATTTCCATATTCCTTCAGGAAGCACACACCAGTTCCAGGATCTTGTTTACATTGTATCCAATAAAAAAGAGAAGATCCTGTTAGAGGTTCCCCTCGCCAACCTGATCATTGCACTTGGTATCATAGTTGGGGTTCTTTTTTTGCTGCAGCTTCTTTCCATATGTCTTTCCTATGCCAAAGAAGGTAAAAAAATCCGCCGGATCCTGGCACCGATCAATGAGATTGCCCTGAAAGCAGATGAACTGAGCCGTATGGCTCTTTCCAGTGACAAATACCAGCAGATCGAGGATGCCATTTCCCACCTCCATCCTGAAGAAGCAGAGCTTCTTTCTTTCGGGGATGCTGACCTGCAGGGGATCGAAGCAGCCATGAACAACCTGCTTCTACGTATGCGGGATTCCCAGAGACAGCAGGCACGGTTTGTAAACGATGCATCCCATGAGCTGCGTACCCCTATCGCTGTGATCCAGGGCTATGCCAATATGCTTGCCCGTTGGGGAAAAGAAGATGAAAAGGTTCTGGATGAATCCATTTCAGCTATCCAGAATGAATCTGACCACATGAAGCATCTGGTGGATCAGCTTTTATTCCTGGCAAGAGGTGACAGTGGCAAAACAAAGCTTTCCATGGAACCGGTTTCCCCTAATGATCTGATGGAGGAAATTTATGAAGAATCCCTGATGATCGATGAAAAGCATCTTTACCGTTTCCGGCCTGGGGATCCGGTGCGGCAGGTACAGGCAGACCCTGCCCTTTTAAAACAGGCTGTACGTATTCTTGTTGATAACAGTGCCAAATATACCCCAGAAGGAGCTGAGATCCTTCTGCGTACCGGACAGACTGATAAGGGGAAACCTTATCTGGAAGTACAGGATTCCGGCATCGGTATGTCTCCCAAAGATGTTTCCCATATGTTCGAGCGTTTTTACCGTTCTGACGAAGCCCGCAGTTATCAGGGAACCGGACTGGGGCTTTCTATTGCCAGGTGGATCATTGACCGGCATAACGGACGTTTTGAGATCCTTTCCCGTACAGAACTTGGCACCAGGATACGGATCATCCTGCCCTGATGTTATTTATCCCCCTGGATTTTATCGCTTTACCATGATACAATATCCTTCAGACAGTGCTGCCAGGCCTGGTGGTTCTGATTATGAAATTACTGCAAGGAGATACTGATATGGAATTATTTGAAGGAAGACCCACTGACTGCCAGGGACGTCTTGCAAAGGAAATCCGGGTTTATGATTTTCTTGATTCGCTTGGGATCAAATATCAGCGGATCGATCACGAAGCCCTGATGACCATTGAGGCCTGCCAGGAGGCCGATCAGGTACTGGGAACTGTGATCTGCAAGAATCTGTTTCTCTGCAACCGACAGGAAACAGATTTTTACCTGCTTCTGATTCCTGGGGATAAGAAATTTAAAACAAAGGATCTGTCTTCCCAGATCGGATCTGCAAGACTTTCTTTTGCAAAAGAAAATTATATGGAAGAATTTCTGGACATTACTCCAGGCTCTGTAAGTATCCTGGGGCTGATGAATGATAAAGAACACAGAGTACGTCTTCTCATAGACCGGGATGTGGTAAAAGAACCGTATATTGGCTGTCATCCCTGCATCAACACCTCCAGTCTTCGAATCAGCACCAAAGATATGCTCGAAAAGATCATTCCTGCTATGGGACATGAGCCAACTTACGTAGAATTATAATTTATTTTTTCCATAAAAAGAGACTATGGCACAGCCTGAAATGGCTATGACACAGTCTCTTTTTTATGGAAAAGGAATGCACAGATCAGCACAGTCAGCGGCACGCAAAGAACGATTCCAAAGCTGCCTGCAAGTCCCTGCATAATGGCAATTCCTATATTATTTGAGTTAATGATCTGCTGATATGGCAGATCGTATGCATAATCCAGAAGAAGCATACTCACACTGCTTCCTGCAAAAGCAAGGATCAGCGTATTACTGTCTGTCCCCATCATATCCCGTCCTACACGCATCCCTGCTTTGAACAGTTCTTTTCTTGTAAGGGCAGGATTCTGTTTGTAGATCTCATCAATGGCACTGCAGATAGACATTGCCACATCTATCACCGCTCCAAGACAGGAGATCAGAAGCCCGGAAAATAAAAGATTTCCAACCTGGATCCCATTGGTATTCCATAAAGTCATCAGTGTTTCTATATCTGAAACATTATATCCGGTGATCCCGGAAGCTTTACTGAAACACCAGGCTGCCACACCAGCAGTCATAACTCCTACCAGCGTTCCTAAAGTGGCTGCCACCGTCTTTCTTGAGGCTCCGCCGATGAGATACATGGTCACAAGAGTGGTGATAAAGCAGACAAATACCCCACACCAGAATGGGGAATAATTCAGATACACCAGCGGAAGGTATACAAAGATCACGCAAAAAAATGTAAATACCAGTCCCAGACAACCTTTGATCCCCTGCCAGCCGCCTACAAGGCAAAGAGCCAGAAGATATAACGCAGCGAAAATATAGATCACCCATTCCCTGTCCTGGGAATATACACTTGCTACTGTGGACTCACCTGCCACACTTTGCATGACGATCACTTTCATTCCCGGACTGCAGGCTGCCCCGAACAGGTAACCGGAGCTGCTGGTAATATCCAGTTCTTCTCCTTTTCGCACACCGGTAAGCATACGTACCCGCACTTTCTGTTCCCCTACACGGGTTCCATTTTCCTCCAGATTATCCTGAAGAACCTTCACTACTTCTGCTTTTTCAAATGTCTGCCCTGTACGGACTACCAACTCTGTTTTTTCCACCTGGTTCAGACGGATCACAAACACAGCGAACAGACAGACAAGTACAAATCCTATAAGATACCGGGCTGCTTTTTTCTTCTGAAACAGCCCGGCAGATCTTAATTTACTCATTTCGTTTTCTCAATGGTAAAGGTTTCATCAATCGCTTCTGCTTTTCCATCATCGGTAATCTGATAGGTATCAATGGAAAACTGATCTGCGGTCATCGTGATCACGGAGTAGCTTGGAAGCCAGTTCTGGCTGCGTGTTGCAATGTAATCCTGCTGTGTAGGTACAAGCTCATAATATTTGGATCCTGATGCAGAGTTTGCTGTCATGTAAAGGATTCCCTGCGGATCTGTTACTGTATTGCCATCAACATCTTCAATGGTATAGCAGTTATTGTCCTGTTTGAAAGCATCCAGTGCAGCCTGTGCATCTGTATCTCCATCTTCCGGAGCCAGTGCGATCTGTTCCTCTGTATCTACGTTTGTTGCATGATTCCAGTCATAATCAGAACCATCCTCATTCAGACGGAACTCATATTTTCCATGGGTCTGTCCATCACCGTAAAGCATTTTGGAACGGCTGTAAGTATGATCATGTCCCTGAAGTACCACATCAATATCATTGCTGTCAAATACAGGTGTAAGCTGTGTACGAAGGATCATGCCGTCTGTATCAGAATGATCCAGACCTGAACCATAGATATCCTGATGGATGGTAACTACACGCCATGTTGCATCCGGATAAGCTGCTACAGCCTCTTCAATAGTTTTCTGGTGCTCTGCCACATTGTAGTTATTTGTATTCAGTACGATAAACAGACCTTCGCCATAGCTGTAATAATAATCTCCGCCAGCTGCTGTTTTACCGTTCTCTGTATTGTTCGGATTATTGAAATGATAAGCATAATCTGCATTCAAGGAATCATGGTTTCCAATGGTAGTTGCAACCGGAAGGGATGTAAGTGCGTCTGCGCTTAAATAAGATGCATACTCTTCTTCCTTTGGTTTTCCAGTTTTATTTACCTGGTCACCTGCTGAGATCACAAAGTTCAGATCCGGATTTTCTGCAAGTGCTGTGTTCAATGTACGTGACCATGCAAAACCATCATTTTTTGCTGCAGTATTTGCTGCGCCGTCTTCAGCGGATAACTCTGCCCCGTCCTGAGTCTGGCCCTTGGAAGCACCTACCTGCGGATCTCCTACATACAGGATCTTTACGGTATCTGTTCCCTTTGTGGTATACTCTACTGCTTCTGTCTGCTCACCATTTTTCTCAACTGTATAGTAGTAAGTGGTGTTTGGCTCAAGGCCCGTAACAGTTACATGATTATATTCATAAGCCTTGTCACCTGTCAGATCCTGATCTACATCCCCACTGGTTCCTTCAAAGATTTCCAGATTGTCTTTGTCTGTTCCGAAATGTACTACAGGTGTTGCCTGGCTGTCTGTCTTTTCACTGTACCATGCAAAATTCAGTTCTGTATCATCAGCTCCCGGTGTAAGGGACACTTTTGTAAAATCTGCTGTTGTCTCCCAGCTGGATGACCACTCGTCCCAGCCATTCTCCTTTCCTACTACACTGCTGTCTGTATAATGATCTGTGGAAGCAAATGCTGCTGCCGGACATACGGTTACTGCACTCAGGGCAAGGATAAGACCTGCAGCTAATTTTTTCTTCATAATAACTCCTCTCCAGTAAATGGAATTTTTCTTCAAATCAAGTCAATTTTCATTTTCAGCAGAAAAAGTCCCGGGCCCGTCAGGCTTTCTTGCTTACGGGATGGAGTATAGCACCCTGATTTTTGTAAAACAATATGGTTTCCAATGTTTTGCCGCACATTTTACCTGCCCTTTACAAAGCAAATGCGCCTGGTACAGTTTCTTAACCAAAACGGAACAAATTTTCCCTTGGCGAAACGTACCAGGCGCAGCCTGATATCTGCATTCGCAGACATGTTTATTTAATGTTTATTTAATGTTTATTTGATTTTCATTTAAATCACAAAATGCATTTTATTAATCAACAGGTCTTTTTTTTCCTTAAAACCCCCAGGATCAATATAGCAGATGCAGCAAATAGAAGCAGGTAAAAAGCAATCGGTGTTTCATCTGCTGTTTTTACATTCTGTGTCTGTGTACCGGAACTGCTGCCACCTGCAGAGCTTCCAGGATTGCCCTTACCCCCACTCTGACCAGGTGTGATACTTGCAGCCGGTGTACCGGATGGCTCCTCTGATGGTGTTACAGATGGGCTTACTGATGGTGCCGGGCTTGGAAGAACCTTAAACTCATTTGTAAATACAGGTTCTGCCTCTTTATAAGTAAATCCTTCTCCATCCTTTTCCTGCCGCTGATAAGTTACTTTATACGGAACAAGCACTGCTTTTCCCTGATCCTCATCCAGCTTCATGGTAACAGTAACTTTATACACTGCATTGTCACTGTAGTATCCCTCCGGAAGATCCTCTGTATTCTCACGGATATAGTAAACAAAGTCTTTGGCAACAACTGTTTTGCCTTCCAGTTCCTGTACTGCATAAACAGTTCTGCCATTTTCCTGTGTGGTCATATCCTGCATGTCAAAGGCATAATCCTGTCCCTGCTTAAACGGAACTGTAAATTCAATCTTTCCGGATTTTACATCATTGGCAAATGTCTGATCAGATGCCTTATCTTGGCACTTCTCGTCCTTGTAAATACTGAAAGAAAAGGCTTTCATATCTCCGCCAACCACTTTTTTCTCTGCCTGGAAAGAAGCATTTCCTGTGGCAGCAAAGGAATTGACAAACAGGATCTGATCTGCATTTTCAGTCTGATCTTCCACTGTTTTTTCTACAACCTGAGGTACTGCCTGCAGGGTACCATCTCCCTGGTCAGCAATTCTCACAGTCACTTTATAACAGCTGTTATCTTTTCCATAGCCAGCTGCATCGCTGCTTAAATCCTCTTCCTGTACATAATAAGTTTTTTCTGTCTCTGTCAGATAAGAGGTGATCTTGCCATCCTGATCCTTAACTGCCAGATCATCCATTGTATAGTCCAGAGTAAATTTAAACTCTCCGGTACCATCCTCTGCATAGGCACTGTCTCCGCCTGGGATCACAGCAGTTGCAGTATCCAGCCTGTTTCCAGGTACTCCCTGATTATCCTCGTAAAGGCCAAAGGTGAAATCCTCCCTTAACGGACCACCGGAAACCTTCTTGGTTCCTATGATCTGGGCACTTCCCTTTGCCTGATAGATATTTACAAAATCAAGAACTGCTGCTTTTCCTGTAAGTGCTGTAAAATCGCTTGCGCCTGCGGCTTTCTTGCCTGTTACCTTTGGTGTTACAGTAAGAGTACCGTCATTTTTCAGACTTCCATCATCAGTCTTATTGCTTACAAGCACCTCAACCTTATAAATGCTTTCATCCTTTACATATCCGGCTTTGTCTGTGTTTTCTTTTACATAATATACAAATGTTTTCTCGCCTGCGTAAGCCGCTTTCCCGGAACCTGTACTTTCCTTCAGATCCTTCATGGTGTAGGCAAATGTAAATCCAAATCTGGTACTTAACGCACTTTCTTCAGGCATAAGAATATTCGGAATGAAGCTGTACTTCAGATCTCCTGCCCCATATTCAGGGTCATTCTCCTGTGCATAGCATGGAATACCGTCAGAATCGATCCTGTCATTGTCTCCCACATTTGACAGCGCTGCTGTATAAGGTGTGAGATCCAGTGCTTCGCTTCTCTTACCAAGTCCTGGTACTTCATAATTCTTATCTGCAAAAAGAACTCCAAAAGTGCCTTTTGGAAGATTCACGAAGCTGTAATGTCCTGCTGTATAAGAGGTCGCTTCTCCTGTAGTCAGATTCAGCTGCTGTCCTGTGGTGATCCCAGCCGGATGAAGCAGGCCATCAGATCCTGTGTACCAGTAAACCTCATAATCTGACAGTGTCTGTGGATCCCCATTTTCTTTCAGCTTCATCAGAACCACAGCTACTCCGTTCAGTGAGTCCTCGCTCTGGCTGCGTATACCGTTCATATCATCATCCAGCCATGTCTGTCCTTCCAGCCTTCGGCTTACGATATAGGTTGATGCAAAAGCACTTAATGCGCCATGGGACAGGCTGTTCTTTACCATATCTCCGGCTTCTCCTTCCGGAAGCTGAAGATTGATATGCATTTTCAGTGTTTTACGCTGAGGCATGGTTCCGTAAGCTGCAATAGCAGTAACAGAAGATGTCTTCTGTGCATTAACAGCCGGAAGATTTTCAGCTACATACTGCAGGCTGCTTTCTCCGTCCGTGCCGCCTTTTGCCCGGAAAGTGATCGGCTTCCAGTCTGCGCTTGCAGCAAAATCAAAGCTGCCTGTTTCCGATGTTCCATCTCCGTCAAAATCAGAAGTACCGTCCTCGTTCATATACCAGGTACTTGTTTTGCCCTGATATGCCGGGTTGGTTGTGTAATAGAATGTAAGACTGTTTGAAAACAGATCTGCATCCGCTTCCTTCTTTGCCCCAAAGCTGAATTCTGTCACTGTCAGCGGTCCATGGAAGGAAGATTCACTGTTGTTTCCTGTATAAGGCAGACCCTCGATAATACAGCTGTTCTGCCGTGCTGTAGCAGAATTGTTACCCACATTCATGGTAAAGCCCATATCCTGCGCTTTCTCTGCCACACTCTGCTCTGCCAGCTTTGACAGGCTGACTGCGGATTCCTTTAATACAGAGATTCCTACCTGAGACAGATTATTAAATATAGCTTTCTGCTCACGCTGATCCTGGGTACTGGAGATCCGGGCTGTAATCTGGATCTGCTGACCATTTTTCACATCCTTGTCATCGTCACCGTTGACCCCGATCTGGCAGCTGAAATAGATAGGATCAAGATTTGTTACCTGTTTGCTCATGTCAACAGTCACATCTTTTAACACCCATTTCAGGCCTGTGATCTTCTGTTTTCCGTCAACTTCTTTGTAAATATATTCTGTGATGCCTTCCTGATCAAGATTAATACCGCCAGTTACATTTCCAGGTGCACCCTTTTGTTCCTGATAAGTACCGCCCCAATAAGCAGAATCCTCTTTATAGGTAAGAGACAGATCCTCCGGCAGATCCACTTCAATGGTCACATCTGTGGTATCTGTACCACCGGTTGTACCTGGCTCTCCACCTGACACACGAATAGAAGGATTTAACTTATAATCCACATATCTCTGGTTTACAGCCATATCATAGACCTGCTTATGCTCATCTGCTGTATTTCCGGCCTGAGCAGTCTGTGCAAGGATCTCTGTCATATGTGACATTACCAGGCAGGAGTCGCCGCCGTCACGGCCTGCAATACCGTCTACATACTTATTATCTTTATAAATCGTTTTAAAGTAGCCATAGATACCTGTATCTGTACTGTACTCTGAAATCCAGCAGCTTTCAGGATAACTCGTATCATACTTTACCTGGCTGTTTCCTGCCCTGGTAGGAAACAGATCTGATTTGGCATAGGTATCATATTCTGCATGGGTAGGCGCATAGCTGGCATCCTGTCCCAGGCTTGCTGCCACCAGCTTTGTAATGTTGGATTCTTTCCAAACCCTTGCCGCATGGCAGGCCATATAAACATATCCAACCGGACAATCATCCTTAATCTTGCCGCTTATGTATACGTACAGGTCATTTTTACCGCTCATATCGGCAAGACCTCTCCATTCCACAAGCACTGCCACAGGTACACAACCGGCAGCTTTCAGTTCCGCCAGACTGTTGTAGAAAATCAGATCATCTGCTGTAGCCTGAAGCATTTCTGTATCATAATCTGCCCCATCCGGCTTCTGCCCCTGATGGTTCCAACCATCCTTTGTTGGTTTTGCGCCCCAAAGGACTTTATATTTATTCTCTGAAAGAATGGTCTGGCTCTCTTCATCACGAAGCCCCTGATAACCGTATTTCGCCACTTTCACATTGGATGATGGTTCAAAAAACACATCATCAAATTTAACCAGCTGGTCATATGCCAGTCTGGTATGAAGGCCTTCCGCTGTTATCCGGTCCAAACTCCTGCCCGGTTATACTTTTCATGGTTAGATCTGAAGCTGTTAAATTTACACTGAAAGTACCTTCCGAACTGTTGTATTTTTCCACATATGGTACACCGTTTTCATCCTGATAAGGCTGGATCAGCCACACCTCACCTGCGGAAAAGCAGGCTTTCTCAATTTTCCAGTAGTTTTTCTGGATCGTTGGATTATAATATGTGTATGTCTTCAACATACCTGTATCTGTCCATGGGAAACGGTCTGTATTGATCTTAAATCCCTGTACAGTTACATGGATGGTTCCATTCTCATCTGTCTGTTGAGACCAGTTACCGCCATTATAACAGGTAGTTGCAACATCTTTTCCGTGATTCAGGGGAGCTGCAAAAGAGGCTTTCGTACCGGTACACAACAGTTTTCGGTGGTCGTTATTCCATCGATTCGTTGCACTTGTCATCTGCTCATCAAGGCTCCACAGCAAAGGCTCACGGATCTCCGTATTATCGTGGGAAACCTTCTTTTCATTGAAAGTCGAAGATACAGCAAGGTCAAACTGGATAGCTGTATTTTCATCCGGGAATTCCAGGCCACGCATGCCCTGTCCTTCTTTACCCAGCATCATCAGGGTAACTCCATAAGCACCCATTCTTCCATAAACTTTACCAATGCCTTTATTCGGGGCAAAATCTTCCCCTGTATCAAAGTTAAAGGTTCCCAGATACTGACAGTCTGTTGTACTTCCATTCTTGATCTGTACATTATATCTTGGGGCTGCACTGACTGTTACCGGATCTGCGGTAAAAGATACTGCCTCTGCTTTTCCATGTTCCACACAGCTTGTCTGGCTTCCAGTTACCAGATTGCCGGTTGGGATCTTTACTTCCTGAGACTTTATCTGTCCTTCCTCTTCATAAGTATAGGAAGCACCTGCAATTGTCTGATACTGTGCTCCTACATCATTTCCTTCCAGCCAGTAAGTAAACTGAGGCTGTACAAGATCATTGTTGTGCATCTGCAGCACACGAAGAACAATCTGAAGCTCATTGTAGCTTGCACCAATCGCAGTAGGATTGTCCTCCACAGGCTCCAGCATAAAGCTTCCTCTCAGTACCTGACTGCCATTAATCTCTGCAATTTCATAGTAGCAGCTTGGCTTTGCTTTCAGCCATCCCATGGCGTTTGTCTCAAACTGTGCCTTGCTTTTCTCGTATGGAAGAACAATTTCATAATAAAAACGACCGTTCTCATATCCTGCAGGCCGCAATGCATCCGGCTGCATTCTTGTATAAAACATGGTTGTGTAGCTGACGGTATCAAAGCTGCGGACAATCTGATCATCCGGTGATGTATCGTTGCCTGCTCCTTCTGTTGTGTCAAAAGGAACGGTTCCGGTCACAGTCTCATCCTTCAGGATCCCTGCATTGGAAATATATGCCTCGTCCTTATTCTGATCATCCGGAAGTACTGTCCCGTATTCGCCGGTAGCTGCTACAGCCAGAAGAACCTCTTTGCTTCCGCAGTCTGTCTCTGCCCCGCTCTCTTCCACCTAATATGCCCGGTATGTTACCACATACTGCTGCTGTGGTGATTCTGGTGTGATGGATGTAGGTCTGCCCAGTGTTTCCCAGTCATAGGAAGGATCATCCACGTAAGTAACTCCGTCTGTACTTACCTTCTGCCTTTTCAGGCTGCTGATCCCGATCTTTACAGAAACTTCTTTTCCATTTACTGTGAGCACAGATGGATCAGCGATCACTCCGTCAAGAAGATCATAATCTGTTCCTGCAAAAATTACTCCCTCTAACTTAGGAATAATCGTAACATCAACCTGTCCTGCGTCTTCAAGTACATCTGTCTCCTGATTTTCTGTCACATCCTCAGGTATCTCCGGATCAGAAGGCTCCTCCAAAGTTTCATCACCGGAAGGCTCTGCCGGAACTTCCGGATCTGTAACCTCTTCCGGATTCTCCGGTTCCACCGGCTCTGTGACTTCTCCCGGATTTTCCGGTATTTCTGTAACTTCTGCAGGTGCTTCTGCCCCCACATCCTGATCTGAAGAATCCTCTTTTACAGTCTCTTCATTCTCTGCCGGAGCTGCTGCTCCTTCTGATTCCGTGATCCCTGCTGTAGGAATCACACTTTCTGATCCTGTGTCCTCGCTTTCAGACAAAACCGCTTCTTTTGTGATCCCTGCGCTTTCTTCAGCAAACAGGGTAATGCCTGATGTCTGAAAAATCATAGACACAGCAAGTATGCCGGTCAGGGCTTTTTTGCGCCAAGACCGGCCTGTTCTGTTTTGTTTCCTTTTCATACGCTCCTCCTTATATTGGTGTATGCTTTTTCTCCCTCTCGGGAAATCCTCCCGCAATGCCCGGATGTACACGGTCACTGCATTTTGTTACTGCCTTTACAGCAACTGATAATCAAGAGTATATATCTCTTTTTTCCTCCTGTAACCCCAGGATCACATCACGCAGTTCTTCCTGTGTTTCTACCTGATAATCAGGACTTTTTGCATCTTCCGGCAGCTTATAGCCATGGTAATTTACCCAGATAGTCTTCCATCCTGCATTCATAGCCCCAGCCATATCATTGGCAAAGGAATCTCCGATCATGTAAACAGTTTCATCTGTGATCCCCATCCGCTGTTCTGCCATACGGAATATTTTGATTTCCGGTTTTGCACAGCCAACCCCTTCTGAAACCAGCACATACTCTATGGGGATCCATTTTTCCAGTCCCATAATATGACATTTATCCTTCTGGTGCTGATCCGGTCCGTTGGAGATCACACCCATTGGTATACCTGCGGATTTGCATGTTTCCAGGATTTCTACCATTGCCTGGGAAAGTTTCAGGTTCTCCTGTTTTTCTTTGTATCTGCGCTGGAAGTCTTCTGCCATTTCTTCTGTAAAGGGGATCTGCAGGTCTTCCATTGTTTTCAGGATACGGCACAGTCTTGACTGGTGAAGTTCCATTCTTCCGCTGGAGCTTTCCAGGAACATTTCATAGCTTCTTTTCCCAAATGTCTGATAAAAAAGTTCCGGATCCGGCAGTTTCTTCCCACCCATTGCCTCTTCGCAGGCAGACTGGAGCAGGTCGATCTGGCGGTATAATGTATCATCAATGTCAAAAACCAAAGCAATTTTATTTGTCATCAAGTGTTCTCCCTTCCCATTTGCGTATGTTACGATTATATTACACTCTCTGACAAACAGCAATTTATTTGCTGTACTTCCGCTCCAATTGATCTATAAAACACATATGAAAAGATTATCTAGCGTGACGCTGCATTATACAGAAAAGATTTGTCCATATATCAGGGCTTCGTTTTCGGATTTCTCCCAAACACAAAAACACCGCACCGGCTTCTTTTCCCGAAACCGATGCGGTGTTTATATCAGGTACATTACCTGCTTAATATTCAATTCAGAAAATCTTAGTTCACGCCATCACCAAACTGAAGTCCGCTTCTGCCATCCTGCTCAAAATCATCAAACAGGTTGTCACCACTCTGGCCATCGTTGCTCTGGTCATCACTATTCTGTACATCGCTGTCCTGATCATCACTGCTCTGATCCTGATCTGCACTGGAACCAAGGGTAACTTCTACAGTATCCTCTTCATAGCTGCCATTGCCAAGAGTTGCAACAGTAACCTCTACCTTCTCATCTGGCTCATAGTACTCAAGTCTGTCTACCAGATCCTGAATGGAGGTGACTGCCTTGCCATCAAACTTAGTGATAATACTGTTCTGCTTGATACCAGCTGCCTCTGCAGCACCACCTTTTGTTACATCTGCAACAAATACGCCTTCCGGAATGCCGTAATACTGGCTTGCTTCATCACTGACAGTACGTCCACTGATGCCAAGTACGCCATGGCTGCCTTCTACTTTATCTCTTGTCTTTTCATTCATCAGGTTCTCAATGTCATCTGTAACATCAGAAATAGCGATCGCATAACCGATACCTTCAACCTCTGTAGATGCAAGCTTTGCAGAGTTGATACCAACAACCTCACCTTTCATGTTCAGAAGAGCACCGCCACTGTTACCAGGGTTGATAGCTGCATCTGTCTGGATCAGGTTGATACCGCTCTGATTATCCTCGTCATCACTCTGAACTGTCTGCTGTGAATAATCGGAATTTGCTCTCCGGTTCTTTGCACTGACAATACCTGTTGTAACGGACTGGCCATAACCAAGTGCATTACCGATGGCAATTACCTGCTCGCCTACCTTCAGGTCATCAGAGCTTCCGATGGTTGCTACTGAGATTGCATCCATTGTATCATCGGAAATATCATCCAGGGATACGGATACAACTGCCAGGTCATTTGCGTTATCATATCCTTTTACTTTTGCTTCATATGCGTTGTTATCAACAAAGCCAACAGATAATGTATCTGCGCCCTCTACTACATGGTAGTTGGTTACGATCAGAAGCTCTGAATCATTCTTACCGATAATGATACCGGAACCGCTTCCTTCAACCTCTCTCTCCTGAGGTGCATATCCATACTGGCTGAAGATTCCGTAATAATCCTGAACCTCCTGTACTGATTTTGTACTGATGGATACTACAGACGGCATTGCATTTTCTACGATTGAAGATACATCCAGGCTTCCGTTTGCTGTGGAATCTGTTGTATCAGCTGTATCAGAATCGCTGGAGCTTGACTTCTTAGCTTTCAGAAGTGTAAGTGTTGCTTCATTCTCAGCTGCCTGTACACTGCTTGCATTGCTCCAGTGATTCAGATAATTGAATCCGTGATAGGAACCAACTGCAAGACCACCGGCAAGTACTGCACAAAGACTGATGCTTAAGCCTTTCTTCACCATTTTCTTTTTCTGATTTTTCTTTTCTGCCTTTTTGTTATTTTCATTCTCGTTCATTTCATCCATCTCATTAAGTTCATTAAAATCCTTCATGATATATACCTCCTTAAAGACTCATCGTCTGTTTCATTCTTTAATGATGTTCTTCATTTCCTTTTGATGCTTCATAGTATAAGGGCTATTTGTGTTTACTTTGTGGGAAAAATGTGTTCAATTTGTTAAAAATCACTTTTCTATTTTTCTTCTATTTTGACTGCATTTCCACTGCTGCATACAGGGAAACGCCATCCCTGAACCGCCTTGGGTCATATCCGCAGATATCCCGGATCCGGTTCAGCCGGTACTGAAGGGTATTCTTATGCATGTTCAGCCGTTCACAGGTTTTCTGCAAAGACATATCCTGACTGTAATAAACCTTCAGCATATGAAGGTCTTCCGGATCCAGACCTTTCAGGATTTTATCTGCATACTGGGTCTTCACTTTTTCAGATACATTTCCCAGAAGCATTTCAAAACCCAGTTCTTCATACAGGCAAAAACTCTGACCGCTCTGTGCGCTTTTCTGAGCCATTCTTGCCTCCTGCCAGGACTGTGAAATATTGGAAAGTTCTTTTACTGTCCCCATCCCTGCGGTAATATCTGTGCTATGCCCCCCGGTCAGTTCCCTAAGAAGCCGCATGGCTTTACCGGTGTCGCTTTCCTTTAGCAATAAAATGTACTCTCCCGGATATTCATATGTATACCAGGGACTGATCTTTTCAAAAACACGGATCACCGGATTGTTCATGCCTTCCTCAAAAACATCTGATCTTACATGTACAAAAGCCATCCTGTACTTTCCTGATTCCCGAAGACTGTTTTCTTTAAAAAACACTTTCAACTCCGTGTAATCCGTAATGTCCTGTCTAAGCAATGCACGAAGCATATAGCTGATCTTTGATCTTTTCCGGCTTCCCCTGGCTTCCATTTCCCTTTCCCGAAGAAGAATCGTGGTGATCTTCTGGGCCAGAGCAGCATATTTCCCTGCTTCTTCCACTTCGCCGCTGATCCCTACAGCAGCAATCACTTTTCCATGATAAAATACAGGAAGGTTTACCCCTTTCTGAACACCGAAAAAGCCTTCATCCCCTGAGACTTCTTTGGCTGTTCCCTGGGTTACTACCTGATAGCCGATCTCATGGAAGGAATCTACCCAGCTGTGATCTGTGCTGGCAATAATGATCCCCCGGGCATCAATATAATTAATGTCTTTTCCACATACACTCTTTACTGTATCCACAATATACTGGGCAGTTTCCCTGTCAATGATCTCCATATCTCTTTCCCCCTTATAAAAATATTAAGGGCAGCACCCCGATTATATTATCTGTTTATTTTAAGGGTTTTGTTACGATATGTTCTGTATAACATATTTTTTAGTGTTTTTAAAGTCTTTTTTGTTATTTTTAATATTTTTTTATGTCTAAAAATTGATAAAATAAAACTAAGATACTGCCAGGAGCAAAAAGTTTGAACCCACATAAATTTGCTTACAGATGAATGAAAAATATTGAACAACATGCTGATTGTAGAAAAAATACCAAACCACATAAATTTACCTACCGGTATGTGAAAAACATTAAAACGCACATTTATATAAATAGAAAAGGAGATCTGACTATGAAGATTGCAATCGCCATTGATTCATTTAAAGGGAGCATGACTTCCCAGGAAGCCGGAGTTGCTGCTGCGAAAGGCATCCGAGCGGTTTTTCCTGATGCCAGTATCTGCATCCGCCCCCTTGCAGACGGAGGAGAGGGCACAGTCACTGCCATCACGGAAGGTATGGGCGGCTCTTTTCGTACCATCACAGTCACAGGTCCAAACGGAAAGCCTACAGATTGCTGCTATGGGATCCTTTCCGCCTCCCGCACTGCTATTATTGAAATGTCAGGTGGTGCAGGAATGCTCCAGGCTCTTGGCTTTGATTTTCTGGATGCTGCCGGGAATCCTATTCCCTATGGGGTGCAGGGGCTGTCTCTTCTGAAAAACATTGATACTACCCATGTACTTCCGGAATTAAAGGAGTGTACCTTCCGCATTGCCTGTGATGTAACCAATCCACTTTGCGGACCTGACGGATGCAGTGCCATTTTCGGCCCGCAAAAAGGCGCTGACACCGAAATGATCGCCCTTATGGATCCATGGCTGGCACATTATGCAGATCTTACCAAAAAGATTTATCCGGGGGCAGATCCAGACTATCCAGGTTGTGGTGCTGCCGGCGGCCTTGGCTTTGCCTTCCGTACCTTTTTAAATGCTTCCCTGGAATCCGGGATCAAGATCGTGCTTGAAGAAACCCACATGGAAGATTTTATCAAGGATGCAGATATTGTCATTACAGGAGAGGGCCGTCTGGATGCACAGACAGTTATGGGAAAAGCCCCCTTCGGCGTGGCACAGATGGCAAAAAAATACGGAAAACCGGTTCTGGCTTTTTCGGGATGCGTAACACCTGATGCAATCGCCTGCAATCAGGCTGGTATTGACGCATTTTTCCCGATCCTCAGATCCGTAGTCTCCCTGGAAGAGGCTATGGATACTGATGCCGCAAAAGCAAACATGTCTGCTTCTGTAGAACAGGTTTTCCGTGTAATAAAAACATTTATCTGATACCCCAGATAAATTTTTCTGAATAGATCCTTTATTTAAAAGGGTTATAAAAACGTCCAAAGCGCAGGGTAATTCCCAGGCTGATTCCAAACAGCACAACGCCCAGTGCAAGAACCACAAAATCCCTGCGTGCAAACGGACGCTTCATATACCAGGTTCGCTTCTTGTCTTTTCCAAATCCACGCAGCTCCATGGCATTGGAGATAGTATTGATCCGGTTCAGGCTGGTAAGGATCAGGGGCATCAGGATGCTGACGGAGTTTTTCAGTCTTGCAAAAAACGGCTCGCTTTTCCCAAGCTCCACACCTCTGGCCTGCTGTGCCTGGCTGATGCTGTGGTAATCCCTCTGGATATCCGGAATATATCGAAGGGCAATGGCCACAGAATATCCGATCTTATAGGAAACACCAATACTGTTCAGGCTGGCTGCAAACTCACTTGGATTGGTAGCTGAAATAAACAGGATCGCTACCGGCAGTGCCACGAAATATTTCAGGGAAATATTCAGCATGTAAAATAACTGCTCCTGTGTAATGTCATACCGCCAGAACAGATGAAAAAGCACATGGCGGGTACCATACAGTGTTGTTCCCTGATTAGGGTCAAACAACAGGATAAACAAATTGTTCAAAAAGAGAAATACCAGCATGAAAATCATCATAAACCGTACTTCCCGGAAATGGATCCGGCTCAGCTTGAAAGCAAAAAGACTGACAGCCAGAAGTCCTAAAAGCACCCATGTATTATAGGTGATCATACTTGCAAATGTAAAAAGCAGAAAAAATGCCAGCTTGGTAGTGCCTGTAAGCTTATGCACCACACTTTCCCTGGGAAGATAATTTAATACTGTCTTAGCAGCCATGACTGCGTACCTCCCTGTCTTTCTCTATAAACCGTTCTACAAAAGCCTCTGCCGGAGATATCCCGCACCTGTTGGCCAATGTAAAAAGGCTTGTCTCTTTTAATGCCGCCTTCCTAATCAGCTCCGGATCACACAGGACACCTGCCGCACTTCTGTCTGCGATCAGCTGGCCGTCACAAAATACCAGGGCTCTTGGTGTATATTCCAGCATCAGATGCATATCATGAGTGATCATGATCACAGTCACGCCCTGCCGGTTCAGTCCCCGCAGAAACTCCATAATATCCGTATAATGTCTGAAATCCTGTCCTGCAGTAGGCTCATCTAAGATGATCAGTCTTGGATCCTGTACCAGCACACTTGCTATAGTCACACGCTTTTTCTGTCCAAAGCTTAAAGCGGAAACCGGCCAGTTACGGAAAGGATATAAGCCGCAGATCTTCAGCGTAGACTCTACCTTTTCCCGGATCTGCGCCTGATCCATACCGCTTCCCTGAAGTGCCAGGGCAACCTCATCAAAGATCATATTCTTGGAAATCATCTGATTTGGGTTCTGCATAACGTATCCGATATATTTGGCTCTTTTCCGAATATTTTCTCCTGTAATATCCCGGCCTTCAAAAAGGATCTTACCTTTCTCAGCCTGCTCAAAACCACAGATCACCTTGGATAGTGTGGATTTGCCTGCACCGTTCTGTCCTACGATACTGACCATTTCCCCTTTTCCAATGGAAAAGCTTACATTATGCAAAATCTGTCTCTCTTTTGTATAGCCAAAGCTTAACCCCTCCACCTGTAGCAGAGCCTGAGGTTCTTCCTTTGGCTGGGGCTGAGGTCTGGATTCAAACCAGGTGGAAAGCTTCTGGATATCCTGCTCATCAAGTACTGTACGATCTACATGGGAAGGCTGCTTCTGGGGTGTGATCTGGATCCCTGCATACCGCATAGCAGTTACATACAACGGCTCACGAATGCCGTTCTCCGCCAGAAGGCTGGTGGAAAGCAGTTCATCCGGATGCAGATCTGCCAGGATCTTCCCTTCATTTACCAAAACGATCCTGTCTACATTTCTCCACAGTACATCTTCCAGCCTGTGCTCAATGATCAGAACTGTTGTATCTGTCTTTTCCTGGATCTCATCGATCAGTTCGATGGCCTGCTTGCCGGTAGCCGGATCCAGATTGGCCAGCGGCTCATCAAATAAAAGAATCTTCACACTGTCTACCATCACTCCAGCCAGAGAAACTCTCTGTTTCTGGCCGCCTGACAATTCATGAGGAGCATATTCCAGATGCTCCCTGATCCCTACCAGGTCTGCCACATGCTCTGTGATCTCACGCATCTTGTCCTGCGGAGTGCAGCTGTTCTCCAACGCAAAGGCAATGTCCTCCCCTACCGTCAGGCCGATAAACTGTCCGTCCGGATCCTGGAGTACAGTTCCTACATGGGCTGAAAGTTCAAAAATACTGCTCTTCGGTGCATCCACACCATCCACGATAAGACTTCCGGAGCACTCTCCCGGATTTGAAAAAGGATTCAGGCCGTTTACACAGCCAGCTAACGTACTTTTACCACTGCCAGACGGACCTGCGATCAGCACTCTCTCACCAGGATAAATATCCAGGTTGATCCCGGTCAGGGTAGGCTTTTTCTGCGCCCTGTACTGAAAGGAAAAATCCTTAAATGAAATAATGGGCTTTTTTTGTTCCACCATATGTATATACCTCAGTTAATTTATTAAAATTTCAAAAATTTTCGTCGCTTTTTTCGTCGCTTTTTAAGCGACGAATTATTTTAATTTATACATCTTTCCTTTTGTTTTTCCATCATCAATGAGTTTATCTAGTGCAAGTAATTCCTTCAACAACTCCTTTGTCCTAGTATCCTTTAATCCAAGATTATCAGCTATTTCCGCTGTTTTATGCCACTGGTCATCACTTAATATTTTCAGGATTTTGTCGTATTGTCCCATTTTTTTCTTTGACACTTTTTTCATCGCTTTATCATAACTGTTCAGCAATGTAACTTCCTCATCTGCTTCCAAAAATGCCGGATGAATCGGTATTCGCACTCTCACAGCCCGCCGATCTTCGTCAGTAAAAAACTCTGCTCTTGGAGACCCATTTTTTTCAAGTTCTTCCTGTATAGTCGGAATCCCAGAGGAATGTCCTTCTGACAAGTCAAGTTCTTTTAAAAACTCACCAAGCCTCCTATTGCGGTAATATCTTGAAACAAATCTCTTGCCCTCCGCTATTGTCTTTTCTGAAATAGATCTGTCTATCCCCGGAAAATTCATAATATTTATACAATCCGGTTCTATTTCAATCGTAACTGGTTCAAAGGACATATAATCCCTGTGATAAAAAGAATTTACCACTGCTTCTTTTATAGCCTGATATGGATAATTAAATATTCGTAATGATTCCATCTGATTCGATACTTTAATCACTTTTTCGCGAATAATCAAATTACGAAATCTCTCCATAGTCGCCTGAATCATCTGTGGCACCGAACCTGTAATATTGGAAAAATCTTCGCTAATACCTGGATTTTCAATACTTCCCTGTGGAAAGGCAGTCATCTGTACATAAGTATATCCAAAAAATTTCTCTGGATGCTCACAGAACATCATAATTGCAACATTCTGAATATACCTAAGTTCAGGTGGTCCAACTAAAAGCTGCATATCATTAAGTATTTCTCCAACCCCATGCTCTCTTACCTGTTTTGCAAGTTTACTACCTGTTTTTCTCAGATGATCTTCCAACAGCACCGGTGAAATATCTTCAAGTGCTGCCTTATGGTTCGCCCTGCAATCAAATGGGGTTAAATCTGACATATTAATCAGTTCCCTTTCCTGTTCATTGTTTGCCTTAACAGAGCTTGTCTGATATCGAATATAGTAATTGTACTTTTTTTCTTTCTTGCTGGTTACATACTCTGGCGACTTATATGGACGCTGCTGCCCTGCTCTAGCAACAATTATAAAAATCCATTTTCCATCTGCCTCCGTCGGTATTCCTTGAGGAAAATATGGTGGCGAAATCATATTATTATAGCCGACCATGTCTTTCTGTATTGAATCGAGCATATATTCTGGCAATCCTTTTACAGGTCGCTTCGCAATACCATTTTCCTCTTCAACACCTATTTCAAGCTCCATAGTCTCATCTCCATTACCCCATTCATTTCAGTACAATCCTACTCTTATGCTCCTCCTTATAATCCATATAGTATAGATCGTTTTTGATTATAACATAAAAAAAGCTCTTCCACACCCCTAAAGAATATGGAAAAGCTTTCTTCTTGGAATCTTCCTGAAATTTCTGTGCTGAATCTTTACTAAGACCTCTGACAGATTACTCCTGATCCAGGGATCCTTTCTTTGCAATGGTCTTGGTATATGCTATCACCAGCAGGATACCTACGATCACAGCTGTCAGGATATTGGATACAGCAGCAAATGCTCCCTGTGCGAAAACCTTGTTCGCAGGCTCTGCATAGATAAGGATATCAAGAACCGGTGCTACTACGATCCATGCTGCCAGATGTGCAACAATATTAGAGATTGCAAATGTAGCGATCTTGCCTTTACCAAAATCACCTTCCTGGATATCCAGCTTCTTGGCAAAAAGACCAACCACAATACCAACAAATGTGGATGCGATTACCCAGCTCCACCATGGGCTGCCGCCCCAGGATAAATCGATCAGTGTATGTCCGATAAATCCGATCAGTCCACCTGCAAATGGTCCGTACATAGCAGCAAGTAATGCAAGTACTGCATACTGCAGGCTGATATTTGTGTTAGGCACCGGACTTGGGATCGCAACAAAACGTCCCAGCACAAAGAACAGTGCTGCACCGATACCAACAGCTACAACTGTCTGGATACTGTTATTTTTCTTCATAACTCCGCCCTCCTGGAATGTAAAAAAGTATTTTGTGTGTAACTGTAAAGATTCACTAAACAGCTACTTTTGTCTTTTGTTGTAAAGACAGTGTTAGTATACTCCAGTTTTTTGGAAACTGTCAACGTATAAATCCCCAGACCCGCATCTCCCCTTAACACATATAAAGCCCCGAGCCAGTACAGACCCGGGGATTTGTTATACATAATTGATTATGCTGCTTTTTCTGAATTTTTCCTGGAAGCAAAGTATGCTCTCAGGGAATTGACCACAATCGTAAGTCCAAGGATGATCAGCAGTATGGCAATGATCAGCTGAAGTCCTTCTACCAGGAAGGTAGCAGAACCTGCCGCAATTGCTTTCACCAGGCCGATAGTACGCTCTATCAGTGCAGTTCCTGTTACCAGAAGCATAACGATCAGTGGCGGGAACAGCATCTTGTTGCTTCTTCCTGTAACCTTCATAAATACACACAATGTAACAAGCACCAGTGCTGATAAAAGCTGGTTCGCAGAACCAAACAAAGGCCAGATATTTGCATATCCGATCCTTGTCAGTACAAAGGCAGCTGCCAGTGTAAGGATCGTTGAGAAATATTTATTACAGAAAAGCTTTCTCCACCCTTCTGCATGCTCCATATCATCTGTACTGAAAAGTTCCTGGAAACTCATACGTCCAATACGCGCAACTGCATCAAGGCTTGTAAGTGCCAACGCTGATACACACATAGTCATAAAGCACTGTGCCACGTAAACCGGAACACCAAACATTTCAAAGAAGCCAGCTACTCCGCTGGAAAAGATCTGGAACGGTGTACCTGCTGCCGGAGTACCATCTGCAGCAGCTGCTGCACCGGCTACACAAAGGGCCAGAACTGCCAGCAGACTTTCCAGTACCATCGCACCATATCCAACCTTCAGCATATCCTTTTCATTGGCGACTGTCTTTGATGATGTGCCTGAAGAAACCAGACTGTGGAATCCAGAAACAGCGCCACAGGCAACTGTTACAAACAGGATCGGGAACATATCTCCCAGGGTATCATTATGAAATCCGGTAAATGCCGGAAGGTTCATAGACGGATGTGCTACCAGAAGTCCCAAGGAAGTTCCTGCGATCATACCGATAAACATATACGTGGTCATTGCATCACGAGGCTGCTTTAACAGCCACATTGGTAATACAGCTGCAAAGAAAATATACACAAATGTGATATAGGTCCATGTATCTTTCCCTGCTGTTATAGGAAGCATCATACCAATAGCAAGAGCAGCAACTGTACAGATAAGTCCTGTTACAGTTTCCTTCCAGCCATGGAAATGCATTTTTTTCTGAATCAGGCCGAAGATCATTGCAAATCCGATAAACAAAAGAGAAATCGTTCCGGCTGCACCATTTGTCCTGGCTGCATCGGAAAGGGATGCAACCCCATCCGTAACAACATAAGCATTAAAAGTACCTGCAACCATATCTGCAAAAGCAGCAATTACAAGTAAGGTGAAAAGCCAGCAGAAAAGCAGAAACAGCTTTCTTCCCAGCTTTCCGATATATTTTTCAATCAGAAGTCCCATGGACTTACCGTCATTCTTCACACTTGCATATAATGCGCCGAAGTCAGTAACTGCACCGAAGAAAATACCTCCGATCAGCACCCACAAAAGCACCGGAACCCAGCCAAATACTGCGGCCTGGATTGCTCCGGTCACAGGGCCGGCGCCTGCAATAGAAGAAAACTGATGGCTGAAAACCGTCCATCCATCTGTTGGGACATAATCCTGTCCATCTTCAAATTTACACGCTGGCGTTTTTGCTTTCGGGTCAATGCCCCACTTGTTGGCAAGCCAGCGGCCATACAAAACATAGGCAGCAACTAATAAAACTGCAGCAACTAAAACAATAACTAATGTATTCATCTGTCTTTCTCCCCTCTGTACCTTACAAGTAAGATACATTTGATGTAAAAATTACCATTGTTTTAGTCCCAAATAATTCAATTGTCAATGCTTTTTCGTGTATTTCATCATATTACACTAAAAAAAGTTGAAACATGAGAATTTTTTTATGATTTTTACAAACTATATTCAGCAGGTTTCCCTTTCAATAATATATGGCTCCATAAGGACGCATTTTTCCTGCACCTTTTCCTTGCGGATCAGCCTCATCAGATACTCAACAACTGCTTTGCCAAGTGCCTGTTTCGGCTGGGCAACTGCAGTCAGTTCTTTCACGGAAAGCTTTCCCATATCGCTACCATCAAATCCAAGAACCGACACCTGCTCCGGCACCTGATATCCGTGTCGGATCAGCGCATTTAATGCACCAATGGCAAAATAATCCACACAGCCAAAAACTGCATCATAATCAAATCCGTCCTGTAAAAGCTTCTCCATCCTGTTCATTGCACATTTTACAGAGCGCTCTGGCAGGATCTCATAATGAATCTCATCGGACAGTCCTGCACGTTCCATCGCCTGCCTGTAGCCCAGAAGCCTTTTCCTTGAGAAATCAAAATCCAGGTCATAGCCTAAAAACAAAATCTTTCTACGTCCTTTGGAAAGAAGATATTCTGTCCCAATCTGACCACCTGCAATGCTGTCCGACTGCACGGTAAGGAATGCTTCATCTGCCACACGGTCAATACAGACGATAGGCACATGTGCTTTCCGATAGCTGGACAGTACGTTATTTCCACTGCCCATCAGGATCAGACCGTCAATATTCCGCGCCAGCAATCTTCGCAGATTCTGTTTTTCCTTTTCAGGGCTCTGATCGGAATCACATACGATCATACAATAACCATATTTACAGATCATATCTTCCATTACCTGAAGTACTTCAATGGAATAATTGTTCTGCATATCCCACATCACAACCCCTATGGTTTTTGATAAATTTGTTTTTAAACCGCTGGCCAGTAGGTTCGGACAGTAATCAACCTGCTTGATAGCATCCTGTATCCTTTTCAATGTGTCCGGACGGACTGTTTTCTTGCCGCTCATAACATAAGATACGGTGCTTACGGAAACCCCGGCGATCTCAGCTACGTCTTTTAATGTTGACATATTTTATATCTTCACTCCAGATCATTTCTAGTTTTATGAAAAGGGCATCCAATGTACTTGGCATGCCCTTTACCGATCAATAACTATATCATCAACCCTTGCTTCTGTCAAAGATTTCTGCATCCGCTAAAGGACCTGTGGAAATCTTTCTTGGCTCCTCATTCCATACTTCGTCATTCATGGTAAGGTTTTCAATGTCTTTGATCAGATCCAGGGATCCGTCATGGAAACCACCATCATAAGGAGTATTCAGGAAGATCTCAAGCATCTCAATAGCTTCCCACTCACCAATAGTCTTGCCACCCATGCAAAGGATATTTGCATTGTTATGGCGTCTGGTCATCTCAGCCTGATACTGCGTACTGCAAAGACCTGCACGGATACCTTTGAATTTGTTTGCTGCCATGCTGATACCGATACCGGTTCCGCAGATTAGCACACCGCATCTTGCCTCACCGGAGCGAACTGCATTCGCAACCTTTGCTGCAAAGAACGGATAACGAGTTGCCTCAATGTCCGGATTATCATCAGATCCGCAATCTACATACGGAATTCCTTTTCCTTCCAGATATTCGATACATTTTGATTTCAGATAATAACCTGCTGTGTCATTTCCAAGATATACTTTGTCACCCATGTTTACACCTTCTCCTTTGTCATCTTTATTAAAAAAATGCTGTTGGCAAAGCTCTTTATGCTTTTTCCCCCGGCAGCATCTTCTTAGTATTAATCTGCGTGGATCAACTCAACCTCTTTGCCCAGGAATTTACAAAGTCCATATACTGCTGTATTATGGTCTTCATGATGCTCCAGGCCAGATACAGAAAGTACACCTACAACGCCAACCCCATTTACATAAATCGGGAATCCACCGCCCATCATACTGTACTCATCCGGATCCAGGTGTCCGTCAACAAACAGATCATCCTGTCCTACAGACTTCATATAATGGATACGCAGAGTACTTCTGTGGATCATGTTTACAGAATTGATCTTTCTCTGAAGCCAGATCTCATTAAATCCATTGGTACCTGCAAACCCATACCGGAAAACCTGATATCCATTGATCTGGATATCAATTGCGATAGGAAGCTTATCCTCTTTTGCTTTTTTTATAAGAATCTTTCCAAGCTTCCATGCATCTTCATTATCAAAATGATCAAACCGAAGTTCTTCTTCCTGTTTGCAGAGAATATCATATTTTTCTTTATTACTCAGTTTTCCCATATCAATCCTCTAATTCTACTCCGTATTCTTTTGCCAGTGCCTCTTTCATAACCTTTGCATTGCAGTCACGGCCAGACCAGAATTTGAAACTGATCACAGCCTGATTAACCAGCATGCCAAGTCCGTCAATGGTCTTTGCCCCATTCTTCTCAGCCTCTTTCAGGAACATTGTATGAGGATGGTTCGGAATAACGTCACACACTACCATCTCAGGCTTTACAGTGGCATAATTAATATCCGGCTCCTGATCTACATCCGGGTACAGACCGATATTTGTAACATTTACAAGGATATCCACATCTTCCGGAACATCCAGAGTATGATCCCAGCAGATGTATTCTGCCTTTGCAGATGTTTTCTCATTTACAAGCTTCACCAATTCCTCGCCTCTGCCTGAACCCGGACGGTTGGCAATCAGGATGGTATCTGCTCCTGCATTTGCAAGCTCTACTGCGATAGCACGGCCGGCTCCGCCAGCTCCCAGCATCATAACTTTCTTGCCCTTCATCACTACATTCTCGTCCTGAAGGGATTTGATAAAGCCCTTGCCGTCTGTGTTCTCGCCATATAATTCACCATCTTTTACCCATACGGTATTAACAGCCCCCATAATAGCTGCATCTTCAGCCACATGATCCAGATATTTTAATACCTCCACTTTATGTGGAATAGTAAGATGGATACCTTTCATATTTAATGCTGGCAGTGCTTTCATTGCATTTTCCAGATCCTCCGGCTTTACCAGAATGGTAAGGTAACGGTAAGGGATCCCCAAATCCTTAAATGCTGCCTCTGCCACTACTACTGTCGGGTTCTCGTCAATAGGACACCCAAATACACCCACAAGCTCTTCTCTGTATGATTTACCCATAAATATTCTCCCACGTTTTTATAAAACACCGGGGATGTATCCCCGGTGCCTGTTTCATAAAATCACTTACTCTGCGTCAACATTGTCAGCAGTTACAAGCTCAACCTCTGTACCGATGGAAGCTTCAACATCCTCACCTGCTGCGATCTTTCCGCAAACTTCTACAGCTGTCTCACCCATAAGAGCCGGAAGCTGACGAACTGTTGCAGCCTGTGTACCAGCTTTGATTGCATCAAGGTTATCAGCATCTGCATCAAATCCAACGATAACGATGTCATCTCTGTCTGCCTGCTGGCAAGCTTCGATAGCGCCTAATGCCATCTGGTCATTGTGGCAGAATACAGCCTTGATATCCGGGTTAGCTGTCAGAGCATTTTCCATAACACTCATAGCTTCGGAAGAAGACCAGTTACCTGTCTGGGAAACTACAACTTCAAATTTGTCATTATCATCCATAATATTGTGGAAGCCTTCTCCACGCTCATTGGTAGCACTTGCGCCAGCCTGACCCTGGATCTCAACAACTTCTCCGCCGTCTGGAAGCTGATCTACGATGTACTGAGCTGCGATCTCGCCGCCGTATACGTTATCAGATGCGATATGGCAAACAACATCACCACTGTTTGCAGCACGGTCAACTGTAACAACCGGGATACCTGCATCATTTGCCATTGCAACAGCATCACCTGCGGCATCGGAATCAACCGGGTTGTAAACAATAACATCCGGATTCTGTGTCAGCAGGTCTTCCATGTTTGTAACGTCTTTTGCAGCGTCATTTCCGGAAGAAAGGGAGATAACCTCATATCCTGCATCTTCAGCAGCTTTCTTGAAAGCATCTTCAAGAGTGGAGAAGAACTGGTTTGTGTTATCAGATAACATAAGGCCAAGTGTAAGATCCTGTTTCTCGTCAGCAAAGACTGCCACCGGTGTCACTGTTCCAAGTACCATTGCTGCGGTTAATGCTCCTGCGATAAGTTTTTTCATTTTTTTGTCCTCCCATGACATTATATATTTTATACAGCTTCTGCTGCATAAGTACGATTTTATAAGTCCCTTCAATTCTGCTCTGCTCCATTGAAGCAGCGTAAAATTTCTTCGTAAAGATTCGGGTCCCTTCAATTCCGCTCTGCTCCATTGAAGTAGCGCAAAATTTACTCCGTAAATTTTGCTTAATTGTTACTCTTTCTGTCCATAAGTACGGCTGCCAGGATAACAACGCCCTTTACGATGGTCTGCCAGTAGCTGGATACGTTCATAATATTCAGGATATTGTTGATCATACCGATGATAATGGCACCAACCAGTGTCATTGCGATACGGCCTTCGCCACCTCGCAGGGATGTACCACCAACAACACAGGCTGCGATCGCATCCATCTCATAACTCTCACCTGCTGTAGGCTGTGCGGAACCAACTCGTGCACACATAACTGCACCTGCAAGACCTGCAAGGATACCACAGATCACATGACACATCAGTTTGATCCTGCGTACATTCAGACCTGAAAGATAAGCTGCATCCTCATTACCACCTACTGCATACATGTGACGTCCGAAAGAGGTTTTGTTCTGAACATAATATACGATGATGAATACAAGTGCCATGATCAGAACCGGCATATACAGGAATCCGAAAATCTTACCAGATCCAAGGAATTTAAAGGAAGCAGCGCATGCGCCCTTTGACATTGCCACTGTTGCACCGTTTGTAAATACCAGAGTAGCACCTCTGAATACAGACAGAGTTGCAAGTGTTACGATCATTGGCTGCAGATCAAAATATGCAATAAACACACCATTGATCAAACCTGCTACAGCACCGATGGCCAATGTTGCCAGAATAACAACTACCAGAGGAACATCTCTGACAACCATGGCGGCTGCGATGGCACCGGTAAATCCAACAACAGATCCGATAGAAATATCAATACCGCCAAGGATGATGGCAAAGCTTACACCTGCTGCCAGGATCGCATTAATGGAAACCTGCTTCAATACGTTTGTAAGGTTGCCAACAGAAAGGAATCTGCTGCTGATCAGTGAGAAAATAATGATCTCTGCCAGAAGAATAATAACCTGGCGATAATTGTTTATAAATTTTAATCCTTTATTTGTTGTCTTACTTTCCATTTCTCTGTTCTCCCTTTAACTAAGAATCTTATCCATGATCTTCTCTTGTGTTGCCTCGTCTCTGCCCAGTTCTCCTTTTTTCCTGCCTTCATGGAGAATCATGATCCGGTCGCTCATACCCAGAACTTCCGGCATCTCTGAAGAAATCATGATCACTGCTTTCCCCTGTCTGCGAAGCTCATTAATCAGAAGATAAATCTCTTTCTTGGCTCCAACATCAATACCTCTTGTAGGCTCATCAAGGATCAGCACCTTAGGATCAGACATCATTGCCTTTGCCAGGATAACCTTCTGCTGGTTTCCTCCTGAAAGATTTCTTGTTTTCTGGAAAACAGACGGCGTTTTAATACGCATCTTTTTCACATAATCTTCTGCATATTCTTTGTCTTTTTTCTCATTGATATGACCTTTGCTGGTGATCTTGTCTGATGAAGAAAGTGAAATATTATCCTTCACATTCATGATCAGTACAAGCCCGTCACCCTTTCTGTCCTCAGTCATATAATAAATACCATGTTCAATGGCATCCCTTGGACTCTTTGGATGGATCTGCTGTCCGTCCAGTTCTACTGTACCCTTGTCATAATGGAATACTCCGTACAAGGTCTTTGCCAGCTCTGTACGTCCTGCACCAACAAGACCTGCCACGCCAAGAACCTCACCAACCTTTACATCGAAGGAAATATCATGTACATAATCATTGCTTAGATTCTTTACGGAAAGAACCGTCTTGCCAGGCTTCATTGCCTCATAAGGGAACTGATTCTCCAGCTTACGGCCAACCATCATATTGATCAGCCCATCATATGTAAGCTCAGAAACCTTCTTCTCACCAATGAAAGCACCGTCACGAAGGATGGTCGCCCTGTCACAGATTTCAAAGATCTCTTCCAGTCTGTGAGAAATATAAACAACTGCTTTCTTCCTGTCCCTCAGGTCATTGATGATCTTAAACAGGCTTATTACCTCTGAATCAGTAAGTGCATCTGTAGGCTCGTCCATAACGATCACCTTTGTATCCAGAAGAAGTGCCTTGGCGATCTCAACCATCTGCTGCTGTGCTACGGACAACTCACAGATCTGCTGATCCGGCTTCAGATCCACGTTCATGGATTTCAGCATCTCTGCTGTCTTATTGTACATCTGCTTGATATCGATCTTGCCGAACTTATTCTTAAGCTCTCTTCCCAGGAAAATGTTCTCATATACTTTCATCTTTGGGATCAGATTCAGTTCCTGATGGATAATGGAAATCCCGTCATCCTGTGCCTGTCTGGCATTTGTGTAATTGATCTCTCTTCCCTTGAACTGAATAGAACCGGCATCACGCTGATACACTCCTGTCAGGCATTTCATAAGTGTACTTTTGCCTGCACCGTTCTCACCAAGAAGTGCCATAACCTCGCCTTCACGCACTTCCAGATCCACTCCGTCCAGAGCCTTTACACCTGGGAACTCTTTGCAGACACCCTTTAATTTCAAAACAACTTCGCCCATTTGTTTCTCCTTAATTATTCTTTATAAAACCAGGATACCCGGTCTTAAAATATGCTGCCCTTTATATGTAACATCCTCATATACCCAATTGCCTGTATGGGAGATCACTTCCGGCTTCCCATCGATCACTATAAATGTATCTTCTGCCTTAACTCCGGCAATGGTAGGATTCCAGGAAAATGCCTGATGCTCCAGAACAGTCTCTGTATTGGAAAAGTCTGTACAATAATCCCTGGTAGGATAGCCAAGCGCTCCGCCCTGATGATGAAGATGGAAATCTTCGCCGTATCCCTCTTCTTCATAAACCTTCTTACCAGCTTCCAGTACATCCTTTGCCTTAACTCCGGGAACTGTAGATAAAATATATGCAGCATCTACTTTCAATACAGCATCCAGCCGTTTCTTCTTATCCTCATCCACCTCTCCAAAGGAGATCAGTCTGGTCAGGGATACGGTAAGGCCATACTTCTGTGGGCAGATAGCAACCATCATATATTTCTCTACCTTATTGTCTGTAGGTATCGGGTGGCGGTATTTCTTCAAACGGTCATCTGCTGCTACCAGTGTTACCGGCATCTGATATCCTTTTGCAAAAAAGGCACCGTTCACCATACCGGCTACTTCCATCTCAGAATCACCCTTCTTGATCTGTCTGCAGCAATCTTCAAGGATCTGTGCTGCTTCAGGTCCGATCACACGGAAGCGGGCAACCTCTGCCTCTGTAAGCACATAACGCAGACGCTGGATATCTGCATCAATATTCTCTCCATAACAGCCATTGTCACTGGCCACCTTCTTACCATCCAGATACTGCTCCAGAACCTTTGCTTCACTTTCATGCCAAAGGTATGGGATCAACTCAAATGTACCGTCTGTCAGTTCTTCATCCATCACACGGTATCTTTCACTGGAATTACATACCACGTAATTCTTATCTGCAGTGATCATGATCTTGGATGCTGCCGGCCCGGACTTATCTACAAAAGCACTCTTGCCACCGGTTATCCAGAAAAAATTCTCATTCTTTGAAAGCAGGACCACATCCAGGTGCTTTTCTTTCATAAGTCCCCGCACTCTGTCAAGCTTAACCTGAACCTCATCTGTTCCGTTCACTCTCTACTCCTCCTCTCTTATAAACAAATCATGTAACTGCTCCCTGCCCTTACAATTATAGGCTGAATGCATGCCGAACAGTTACCAATTTGCACAACGATTTGTTTCATCAATCGTTTGACTATGTACTGATTATATAAATCCAGCTTCATTTTGTCAATCGTTTGACTTCATTTTTTATTAACTTTGTGTAAGTAACACAAATTAGAAACCGTGCATTTAGTAGTTTGTACCAAATACACGGTTTCATCATCAAGAGGACGTTATTTTTTATTAATTATACTTTCTGTAAAACCAACGGCAGCCATAACCGGAAAGATGATTTCCTGTGGCTTCCATGGTCATGCCACTAAGCAGGTCTGTGTACTCCCTGCCCTCATCCATGGGCATCCATACCTCATCCAGCTCATACTCGCTGAAATTGAAATATGCACGGATCTCTTCCCCGTCCAGGTAACGGCCGATACCAAGTACATGGGAATATCCTGTATCAAATGTCCACGTATCTGCTTTTCCGTTAAATACAGGATGATGCTCACGGATCTGTTCCATTTTGCGGAGTGTCTGAAAGATCTCCATGGAAACTTTGTAATTTTTATCTGTCTTTTCCAGCTTTGCCCACTGGAATCTTCCCCTGTGCAGATAACGGCTGTCTGCACATTTATCAGGGTCTTCCTTATAGCTGTAGTCATTCAACTGACCCACTTCATCCCCGCTATAGAGGACAGGGATCCCGCTCTGGATCAGCAGATATGCATGAAGCATAAGGTCACAGGCAACTGCCCGTTTCACTTTATCCGGATTGTTTTCGTACAGGGCTGTCTCAAGGCCGCACAGAGAAGCAGTTGTTCCACACAGGCGGGCATCCCCCAGCCTTGGATCATCATTATAAAGCTCTCCTCTGGCATCTGAGCCATACCCTCTTCCGGTAAGCACATCATTCAGATATTTTTTATGCGGCACTTCTTCAATGCCAAACTGTTTCAGCCAATCGTAGTCCAATCCCCACCCGATATCATCGTGACATCTGAGATAGTTCAGGAAAACATATTCCTTTGGAAGAGCACATACCTGATCCATCTGTCTTCTTAAAAGTCCCACATCCTTTGTGGCAATGGTATTCCAGGTACTTGCCATGGTAGTAACATTGTAAAGCATATGGCATTCCGGCTTGTCCACGCTGCCAAAGTAAGGCAGTACCTTGGCGGGTTCCATTACCACTTCTCCCAGAAGAAGCACGCCGGGACACACGATCTCACTGACCAGACGCATCATACGCACAAGAGTATGCACCTGTGGCAGATTTCTGGACTTTGTTCCCAGTTCTTTCCATATGTAGGGTACTGCATCCAGGCGGATCACATCGATTCCGCAATTGGTAAGGAACAGCATGTTATCCACCATATCATTAAATACCATGCAATTTGCATAATTAAGATCCCACTGATATGGATAAAAGGTGGTCATCACTACCTGGTTGCAATCCGGCAGCCAGGTGAAATTCCCAGGTGCGGTAGTTGGAAAGACCTGGGGTGTTGTTTCTTCATACCGGTTGGGAATATCCCAATTATCATAAAAGAAATACCGGCTTCTGGCCTGTGGATCTCCGGCTCTTGCTGCTTTTGCCCAGGCATGGTCTTCACTGGTATGGTTCATTACAAAATCCAGACAGCAGCTGATTCCCTGCTCATGGCATAAAGAAGTCAGCTCCTTCAGGTCTTCAATGGTTCCCAGCTCCGGCTTTACCTTTCTGAAATCAGCCACAGCATATCCTCCATCATCTCTGCCTTTCGGGCTTTCCAGCAAAGGCATCATATGGAGATAATTTACACCGCAGGATTTTACATAATCCAGCTTTTCCTTTACACCCTGCAGGGTACCTGCAAATGCATCTGTATACATCATCATACCCAGGATATCATTGCCCTTGTACCAGCCTGGATCTTTCTCACGCTTACGGTCAATTTTCCGCAGTGGTACAGGACGCTCCACATAATTCTGATACATACGCTGCGTCAAATATTCAAAGCCTTCCTTCTGTCCCGGATACAGCTGCTCATATAAGGTTTTCAGTTCATCCTCCCGGCTTTCATATCTTTTTCTGAATTCCGGTTTCCACTTCATGGGGTCAGACATTTTTCACACTCCTGTTTCTCTGGCTCCTATCTGCCATCAAATCTTTAAAGCTGCATCCCAGGGCTGTTTCTCTGTTGTTACAGGCTTATATGGATCAGCCATTGCCTCTTCCATTTTAAGGCAAAGGTACATATCCTGAAGCGCATCTGCAAGAGAGTAGATTTCTTTTCCGCTCTTTACATACTCAGACATTCCAAGGAGCAGGCTTCCTACTGCAATCTCATCATCATTCAGTCTGGCATTTACAAATGGTGTTTTGTAAAGGAACTTCTCCCCAAGCATGATCGCAAAATGGGACCATTCCTGATTACCATAAACGCCAAGATCGATCCTGTTCAACTCCTGTGTTACAGGGATATTCTCCGGTGTAAGGTAACGGATAGTAAGATCATCGATCTCTCCTCTGTCTCCCTGAATGGACAGCTGACGGGTACGGATAAAGGAATGATACTGTGCCGGATCAGAGAAGTCAAAAAATGCTACCTGTCCGTTTTCAAATTCCAGAGTCACACGATCTCTTGGGCATACAAAGGTTTCTCCGTCAAAAGCCATTCCCTCACGGCCATATGTCTCTGTTACAGAGAAATGGTACCGTTTTCCGTACATGGTACATTTCTGTCCCTTTGTGCCAAGCATCCAGCGGATCATGCTGATTCCGTGATAGCCATGCAGTGCAGAAATATTAATGTTTTCCACATTTCCGATCAGCTTCATGTCTGCAATGGCTTTATGCCAGGATGCATACAGCGGCTGCAGAAAATACTGCTCAGCAACCTGGATTTTAGGCTGATATTTCTCATAGGCACTCCACAGCTTCTGCAGATCCTCCTGACTTTCTCCGGGAGGTGTTTCTGTAAGTACAGGAATACCTTTTTCAAACAGTTCAAGCAGATAATCTGTTACGCAGCCACGCTTGATTGCCAGGACAACAAACTCCGGTGCATCCTTCATCAGCGTATCAACTGTATTTACTACTTTGACGCCAAATTTCTCACTGAACTTTCTGCCCTTTTCCTCATTCCTTATAAGGACAGCTGTCAGATCGAATTTTTCCGGAACAGCCTTTGCAATACGGATA
This sequence comes from uncultured Eubacteriales bacterium, assembly GCA_900316115.1. Classification (GTDB taxonomy): domain Bacteria; phylum Bacillota; class Clostridia; order Lachnospirales; family Lachnospiraceae; genus Blautia_A. Next base: position 10,903 of record ONBN01000004.1, on the reverse strand, counting down.
TAAAATTCGGCACGCCATCCGGAACCAATTACCGCATATTTTACTTTTCCCATTTTATGTCTACTCCTCTTTTCGCACAGGCAGTACAACGGGATCTTTTCCCTTTTTGCACTGCTTTATTCTATACAAGAATCAACGATCACGGTACATCAAATCCTCTGGATGCAGCCAGGATCGCATACCACTCATCATAGGTAAGTTCAAGCTTCAGCGCATCTACTGCATTCTTCACACGATCCAGGTTCATGGTTCCTGTGATCGGCATGATCTTAGCAGGATGACGAAGAACAAATGCATACATAACTACATCCATGCTTACCTGGTGTGCATCTGCAATCTTCTGGATCTCTGTGCGAAGACGTACAGACTGCTCATCCTCGCCCTTGAATACGCTGCCACCGCCAAGCGGGGACCAAGCCATAAGGCCTGTCTGGTTCATCTGTGCATTGTCTGCAACACCGTTGAAGAAATTGTATGTAGCTTTTACAGAAAATTCCATCTGGTTTGCAACGATCTTAACCGGCAGATATTTCTGAAGTGCTTCCAGCTGTGCAGGCTCATAGTTGGATACACCAACATTGAGAGCTTTTCCTTCTTTTACGATCTGTGCCAGAGCTTCAGCAGTCTCCTGCGGATTGCTCAGTACATCCGGACGATGGATCAGAAGAAGATCTACATGATCTGTGCCCAGACGCCCCAGAGATTCGTCCATCTCAGCCAGAATGTTTTCCTTTGTGGAATCATAATAGATATGGGTATTTCCCTTCTGTCCTGGTAAAATAATCCCTGCTTTTGTAACGATTTTCATTTTGTCACGAAGAGAAGGCTCTTTTCTGAGTACCTCATCTCCGAAGATCTTCTCACATTTGCCGGCCCCGTATACAGGTGCGTGGTCAAATGTATCAATACCAAGATCCATGCAGCCATGAACGAAAGCACGAAGCTTGTCCCCGTCCATCCCTGCATCCAGAGTACGCATGCAACCTGCAATAATGCGGCTGAATTCCAGTTTTTCTGTCAGTGCAATATGTTCCATTTTATTATTTTCCTTTCTATTTCATATTCCAACCGGATTAACCCTTCATACCACCAGTTGTCAGACCTGCTACGATATTCTTCTGGAAAATAAGTACCAGAGCGATAAGCGGCAGTGTGCAGACAATGGAAGCTGCTGCCATATCTCCCCATGGCAGCTGATAATTACTTGGGAAAAGAGCGATTCCTACAGGTACTGTCCTCATGGAATCCTTGCTCATAAATGTAAGTGAATACAGATACTCATTCCAGCAGTTGATAAATACCAGAAGTCCTACGGAGAATGTAGCTGGTTTGATCAGCGGAAGCATGATCTTTACAAATGTCTGGAAATGGCTACATCCGTCAATGGCTGCTGCCTCCTCAAATCCTTTTTCAATCTGGGAGAAGAAGTTTGTCATCAGCCAGATTGCCATAGGAAGGGAAAATCCGATATAAGTAAGGATAAGTCCCTGGTAGGTATTCAGCAGGTTCATGTTTTTCAGGATCAGATACAGTGGTGATAATGTTGCAATGGTAGGGAACATGGATACTCCCAGGATCACCATCAGTAATACGGTCCTGCCTTTAAAGTGAAGGCGTGACAGTGCATAAGCAGCTGATGCGCCGATCAGCAGACTGAGCAGTGTAGCGGAAGTTGCCACGATCAAACTGTTCAGCATATATCTTGCAAATGGATGCTTTGTAAATACATTCACATAGAATTGTCCATGGAAGTAGCTTGGGATCCATTTTGCAGGCATTTCTGCAATCTCATTTAATGGTTTCACGGAAGTCAGGAACTGCCAGATAAAAGGAAGCAGCAGTAAAATAACAAATGCTGCAACAAATATATAAAATGCAACCCATCCTACTGTACGTTTTGTTTTCTTACTCATAATACACCTCTACTCTGCAGTCAAATCTTTCTTCAGGAAGCACATGTAAATCAGACTGATTCCGAATACGATCAGGAAGATCAGAATGGCAAGTGCTGAACCATAACCGAAATTCAGGAAAGTCATCAGCTGCTTGTATGCGTACATGGCAATACTCTCTGTACCATTTGCACCGCCTGTCAATACGCTTACAAGGTCAAATACTCGGAATGCATCCAGTGTTCTGAACAGCAGGGCAACCAGCAGGGACGGCTTTACGATCGGCAGTGTGATCTTGAAAAATCTCTGGAATACATTTGCACCGTCGATTTTTGCTGCTTCATACAGTCCTTCGTCAATAACCTGAAGTCCGGCCAGAAGAAGCAAAGCCATATAGGGAGCCGTTTTCCATACATCCGTGATCACCATCGCCATAAAGCTTCCGCTCTTTGTACTGAGCCATGCCTTATATCCGTCAATGATGCCAAGTCTGTAAAGGATATCGTTAAACATACCATACTGGTCATTGTAAATAAATTTCCACATCATTGCTGATACAGATGTAGGAATTGCCCATGGTACCAGAATAGCTGCACGCACCAGACCTCTTCCTTTAAATGCCCGGTTCATGATCAGTGCTGCCGCAAATCCGATAACCAGCTCCAATGCCACAGTTGCAATTGTAAATTTCAGTGTGAACATAATGTCCTCACCGGCACGGCTGTCTGACAGGATCTTTGCATAATTTTCAAGTCCGATCCAAGGGAATCCTGTCTGAGGTCTTTTCAGGTTCATCTCATGAAAGCTGAGCCAGAAGGTACGCAGGATCGGGTATGCCTGGATCAGTCCCAGAACAACAAGGGCGGGTGCAAGCATTGCCCATGCAGTTCTTGCCTCCTTTACCTGCGATTTCATCTTTTTCGTTTTCAAGGTTTTATTCCTCCATTGCCTGTCTCAAAACAGGGCTGCCGCAATAAACAGCCGCTGTGAATAAATATGCTGTTTATTCACAAGTGCGTATTTAGTGCAGCAGCCCCGGTAATAACTATCTTCCAAAAACTACTTTCCGGTCAGACTTCTTTAATTACTGAAGTCCTTCTGCCTCTTCCTGAAGTGCGTTTAATGCGTCTTCTACAGGTGTCTCTCCAGTCAGAGCTGAATGTACGTTTCTCTGGATTGCATCAGATAATAAGGAGTAATCTGGAGAAGATGGACGTCCTTTACCATTCTCGATGATTGAATAGAAATCTGTGTAGAATGGGATCTGCTCAAGTACATCTGCATCAGAGTAAACAGCTTTTACTGTCGGCGGCTGAGAAGAGCTGAGGCAGAATGCTTTCTCTTCTTCCTCAGAAGATAACCATTTGATGAATGTCTTAGCAGCTTCTTTGTGCTCGTCGTCGATGTATGTATTTACAGCAAGATCAAGACCGCCAAGGCAGCTGTGTGCTGTATCGCCTTCTTTGTATACAGGAAGCATTGTCATACCAACTTTTCCTGCAACGTCAGACTGCTCTGCATCGTTGAATGTGTTCCATGTACCGGACCATGTACGGCATGTAAGAGCTTTGCCCTCCTGGAATACCTGCTGTGACTCTGTCTCAGCATATGTGGTTGTTCCTTCTGGAGCATATGTTCCAATGTAATCATGCATCAGCTGTGTAGCGTCGATTGCTTCCTGAGTGTTGCATGTTGGGTTTCCATCCTCGTCAAGTACGCTTGCGCCGAAGGAAGCAAGGAACTCAACCCAGTTGCAAACCATAGCCTCGCTCTGAGATCCCTGATAGCAGAATGCATAGTCAATACCGGAATCCTCGCCAAGCTGATCAAATACGTCGATCCATCCCTGATATGTGGTAGGAACTTCTGTGATTCCCAGATCCTCAAGTACGTCTGTACGATAGAACAGTGCAGATGCATTTGTGAACCATGGAGCTGCATAAAGCTTGCCATCGTATTTAGCACCTTCTACTGTACCATCCAGGTATGCGCTCAGCTCATCATCTGTGTACAGATCATCAAGTGCCTCAACCCATCCAGCGGATGCAAACTCTGCTACGTAAACAACATCAAGTGCCATAACATCAATGCTTGTATCCTCAGATACCATCTTGTTTACAAAATCATCATGAAGGTTGTTTGCGTCCTGTGGAAGATGATAGGACTGAACCTCGATTTTGTCCTGGCTCTCGTTGAATGCCTTGATTGCTTCTTCAGTAGGTTCGCCAACACCCTCATCAAAAGCAAAAGTCAGTGTAATCTTGTCACCGGATGCATTTTCCTCATCTGCAAAGACGAAAGCAGACTGAGATGCAGTCATGGCTGCGATTACGCCAAGTGCTGTGGCTCTTCGTAACATTGTTTTCTTCATGTTATATCCTCCTTAGATATATGATTTTTTATCTTGTACCCTTTCGGGAACAGTTTCTTATTAATTAAAATGCTTTCAGATTCATGTACCCTTTTAAAATATAAGCTTTTAATGGAACCTGAAGTATTCTTCCTGAGCAGTTATTTTCCTGAAAAAGGCCGCAATTTTCCTATGGGAAAGCGCTTACCCACTTCCTGAAAAAGTATCCTGCCTGATAACAGCTGATGTTACAAAGCAGGACGCCTGTGCTCATCAGAAATGAACAAAACTTTCTATATTGTTATGAACATGATACCAGCAGACCGTTTCATGCTTATATTCTCACGATCCTGTATCATTAAATCTTCTTAACGCTGAATCTGCGGATGATCTTGTGAGGAACATATGTAAGCTTCTCGGTGGTCTTCTCCTCACTCTCGATCAGTTCAAACAACTCCTCGGCAGCTTTCTTTCCCTCGTCATAATAAGGAATCCGCACAGTAGATAATGCAGGTGTTACATACATGGATACTTCGGAATCATCAATTCCCATAACGGATATGTCCTCCGGCACGTTCATACCAAACTTGGCAATGCATGCCTGGGCGCCTACCGCTGTCATATCACAGCAGGCAAGTACTGCTGTAGGAAGTACCACGCTCTCCTCATAAATCCGCTGCATGGCCTTTACTCCACTGTCGTAGGAGAAATCGCCGATGGTAATGTAAGACTCCGGAATCTCAAGTCCGAACCTCTCCACTGCCTCGCGAAAGCCCTGAAGCCTTAATGCACCTGAGGAATAATCCTCCTGTGGGCCGCTGATATAAGCGATCCGCTCATGCCCGTTGGCTACCAGAAACTCTACCGCATCGATCACAGCTTTCTTATTGTCATGGATCACTGTATTGATCTTTGTCTCTCCGTCAGAAGCCTGCTGTGTAAGTAATACTACAGGGAAATCCAGACCCAGCATCCACTTCACACGGTCGCTGTCAATGTTCACACCTGCCAGCAGCACTCCGGATGCTCTCTGCTCCTGCATTCTCTCAAGCAGCATCTTCTCTTTCTTTCTGTCTCCGTCAGACTCACAGATCATTACTGTAAAGCCTTTCTTCTGACAGACACTGTTGATCCCTTTAATGCTGGTAGAAATAACCGAATTGGAAACGTCCCTTACTATCACACCGATGATATTGGATTTGTCCGTTGCCAGCCCTTTCGCAAATGTGTTGGGCTTAAACCGGTTTCTTTCTATTGCATCCAGAACCCTTTGTTTAAGTTCCGGGCTTACCGCCTTTGTATCGTTGATCACTCGTGATACGGTAGCGATGGAAACCTTTGCTTCATTCGCAATGTCTTCAATCGTAACTGCCATGCTTTATTCCTCCGCTTATCAGGAAAGCCCTTTCCTTAATCAAGAAGTTATCACTCTTTCCCGTTTCTGTCAATAATATTCTAAGATTTTCTTTGTATTCTGACCATTTTCGTCACTATGCATAGTTTTGAATGTTTGTTTTTGGACACTTTTTCGGCTTTTCCGGCCGTTTTAGGTAAGCGTTTTCTTCACTGTTTCCTCTATGTTTTTCTGTACACTTCTGCTCTTATTTTTTGTACATGTTTTTTGCACTTATCCTATGCTTTAGTTCTGTGCTTGCTTTGTATTTCTGCTTTGTATTCCTGCTTTATGTTTCTGTTATCCGCCCTTACTTCATGCTCCTGTTTCTCATTCTTCTTCCTCGCTGAACAGTTCCGGAAGAAGTGGTTTCAAGGCCTTCCTGTGCAGCCCTACACACACATAAGCCGGGCAGGAAAACCAGAACAGGAAAATCACAGGCAGCATATGAAACATAAGCGATACAGACATCATCAGTACGGAAAGAACAGATGCACTGAGAAGTGTGGTCAGGATCACCAGTGGAAATTTGGCCAGTGCCAGCAGAAAACTGTTTTTCAGATAGTCCTTATTCCACTTTTCTGTTTTGGCTGCAATAAATGCTGAATACTGAAAGATACCGGACAGGATCAGGAACAATACCACATAAATTCCGCAGAAAAGGATTCGGCTCGTTCCTTCCATGGTTTGTAATACATAATTTGAGGCAAAGCCAAGCCCGACACAACAGGCCAGGATCACTATTCCGATGGGAATCATTGGTTTCAGGCTCTTTTTGAACACCTGGAAAAACCGTTTTGCGCTGAAGCAGCCTTCACCGTGGACATGCATTTCATTCATGCTGTCTGTCATGGCTGCGTAAGATGCTCCTATGGTCACAATTGGAACTGAGCATAGAATAAAGAGCAGGTTGATTTCTGCCAGTTCCAGAAGAATGGTCATAAATCTGAACAATGGGGAGTCTGTACCAAAAAATCGTTTCATTGCCTTTTCCTCTTGTCTTTCTTGTGTATTGGGGGATACGGAAGCAATAAACATTGACAAAACTCGTTTTTTACTTGAAATGCATCGTGCAGAAAAGATATGTTTCTATATCAGGGCTTCGTTTTCGGATTTCTCCCCTGCGCTTATTATCTCTGTCATGCAACCACTGCAATTCAACTGTTTTGTCAATATTTATTCTTTCCGTATCTTGTGTATTTTCCTGGGTGAACTTTTTTCGTAATGGGTGTGATAGCAAAGTAGGAAAGTGCTTTCCTGATTATCTTATATCTATATTTATCCAATTCCAGGTATGTTGTCAAGCCCTAACCTTAGAAAGAGTTCATCTGTTGCTCTTTATATAAGCTTCTAATAGCTGCTTTACATTTTTCTTTACTCAAAAAAATCCTCTTAGCTTGATATTTGTTTCAACATCAATCAAAGAGGATATATACAAAATTCTGTTATCAATCAAAGATTTTCGTAATGTCTTGATACCGATTAATCACACGATAAATCTCTACATACTCCTTTACTACCTTGTAAATAATTACATAATCTTCCCATATTGCATATTTATAATCTGTCCGAAAACTGACCCTTTTTGAAAGATCTGCCCCCATTCCTGGAAACATCTGAAGATTTTCAAATTTACCATAAATTTCCTTTATAGTCTTTACGGCATATTCTTCACTATCTTCGGCAATATAATCCCGGATATCCTTAAGATCCTTTGCAACAATCGGATTGATCCGCAATTTTAACATCTTATTCCCCCATAAGCGCTTTCAATTCGTCCAGTTCCAGCCAACCTTCACCGTCTTTCACAACGTCTTCCGCCTCCTGCAGCTTCATCAGAAGCTTTTTTTCTGCGCGGTCACGCTCATAATCTTCAATATCCATAACTACAAAACGTCCTCTGCCATTCTTGGTCAGATACACTGGTTCTCCTTTATGACAGTTTTTCAAAACTTCATTATAGTTTCTCAAATCAGACACTGGTAAAATATTTGCCATATTCTTTCAGCTCCTTCCATTGATTCCATATTATTGCTGTTGTTTTTATTATACGCAAAAAAGCTGTAAAATTCAACGTGAATTTTTACAGCTTATCTGTATCAATATAGCAAAATAATCATTGACAAATTTGCAATAATTTCCGTTGCATTGTAGTAGAAAAGATCTTGGTTATATATCATGCGAGGCTTTCGTAGATTTCGACTGCGCTAGCTTCTCCAAGATTTGCATTGTCTGAGCGAAGCGAGTTTGATGCGTACAAGGTAAAAGGAAGCACGAACGAAGTGAGTATTTACTTTTACCGGCGCATCACTGACAGAATCAAAAGTGCGAAGCACGACAGACGCGAAGCGGCTGGATTCTGGAGGTGGCAAATCTTGGAGATAATAAGCGTGCGGGAGAAATCCGAAAACAAAGCCCTGATATATAAACATATCTTTTCTACTACATAATGCAACCTGAACAAAATAATTATAAAATTTGTCAAATGAGATTTGACTGTACCATCTGTTTCCATGAAAATAGCGCAGCCTTTTAAGACTGCGCCATTTCGTGATTGGCATTTTTTTGGTTAATTACTTTTATTGTTTAAGGTTTATTTTGTACCTTTCATGCGTCTGTCAATGTAATCTGCCAGGAAATCCACACTTCCTTCGAGGCCTAGCTTACTGCTGTTCAGGCTCAGGTCGTAAGTATGGGAATCTGACCATTTTGATTTACAATGGCTGTCATGATATTTCTTTCTCTTTCTGTCTTTTTCTCTGATGAATCTTTCAGCCTCTTTCTCGCTTTTTCCGTAAAGACGCTGTACACGGGCCACCTTGCTGTCCATGTCACCAATGATAAATACAGAAACAAGTCCTTCAAAATCTTTCAGGATCGTTTCAGAGCAACGGCCTACGATCACAAAAGACTGGCCTTTCTCTGCTTTATCCCGAATGAAGTTAAACTGCATGTTTGCCACATTGTCTGCCGGTGAACTGCTCATTCCGTTTACAGAACGATACAGGAACTTGTTGTGCTTCATCTCATCATATTCCTGCAGCTCATGGCTGTCCAGATTATGGCTGGCAGCCACTTCATCCAGAAGATTGTGGTCATACAGCGGCAGGCCATAACGCTTTGCCAGACGCTCTGCGATCTCATGTCCTGCACTTCCGAACTCTCGTCCGATTGAAATAATTAACTGCTTCATCTTCATTTCCCTCCCATCACGGTAAATAACGTACATATATCATAACCATGGAGATCAGAATCACAAGGATTGTGGCCGGAGCCATGGACTTGCAATATCTTCCCCATTTGATCATGTGTCCGCTCTTGGCTGCTGTGGCAATACCCACAACATTGGCAGATGCTCCGATAGGTGTTGCACTTCCACCAATATCAGTTCCCATAGCAAGCGCCCATGCAAGAATGGAAATGTCAACGCCCTGTGCAGCTGACAGGCTGTTGATCACCGGGATCATGGTAGCAGCAAATGGAATATTGTCAATAAATGCACTTGCAACTGCAGATACCCAGATAATGATTGCGATCATAACCTTCAGATTTCCACCGCTGACAGTTCCGATAAATCCAGCCAGCAGTGTAAGGATCCCAGTCTTTTCCAGACCACCTACTACAACAAACAGGCCTACAAAGAACAGAAGCGTTTTATAATCCACTTTTTTCAGAAGTTCAATAGCATCTTTTCCTGCAGTGATCAATGTAAGTGCTGCAATGAAAACTCCGATGCAGGATACTGTAAGTCCAGTCTGGGAATGTGTTACCAGAAGAACCACGGCACACAGGAAAATAATCCAGCTGATCACAAATCCGCTTTTGCTGGTGATTGCCTCTGAAGGATCCGGATAATCTGCCGGATTCTTTGTAGCTGTATTGGCTGTAAGTTCCTTTCTGAATACCAGATAGAAATAAATTACAACTGCAACAAGACATACAATTGCGATCAGACCAGTATTGGTAACAAAGTCGGAAAATGACATTCCAAGGGATGTTCCGATGATAATATTTGGCGGATCTCCGCACATAGTAGCCGATCCACCAAGATTTGCACAGAAAATCTCAGACAGGATCATTGGCACAGGATTAAACTTCAACAGCTGAGATAACTCTACCGTAACTGCTGCCAGGAACAGGATAACGGTAATACTGTCGATAAACATTGCAAGTACAAAGGAAAGTACCATAAATGTGATAAAGATGGGGATAATCTGATATTTGACCATCTTTGCGATCTTCATACACAGCCAGCGGAAAAATCCGGATTTGGCCATACCTTCCACCATGATCATCATTCCGGCAATAAATACGATGGTTTCCCAGTTAATACCACCGGATGATTCACTTGCCTGTCCAGTGGTATGCCAGAACTCTGCTGTGAAAAATGTTTTCAGATTCAAGGTATCCATAATCGCACTTGGACTGTGCATGCAGATACCAAAAATAACCACCAGGGTAAGAAGTGCACATCCCAACGTCACGATGTGTCTTTCCCAAACTTCTGTAATAATTAAAATGAACATTGCCAGGAAAATTATTACAGCCAATATCTCTGCTATCATTCTCTCTTTTCCTCCATATATGTATCTTGGATATATTTATCCTTTTTCCGTATACAGAAGATCAGTGCTTCCTTCCATCCTGCTGATGTATATATCTTATGATCTGGCTTCGCCCTCCTGCATTGCAGAGAATGCAGAACCGTCTTTTCTTTTCCATATACTGAAAACATGTAAAAAAACAGGCCGCTGCCAGAACGATCAGACAGACTGTGATGCCGTTTTTTTGCAGATAGCGTCTTGCCTCCTCCAGGGATTCACATGTTTCCCGCAGACCGGAAAGCTCTTCTGCGGTATCCTGTGTACTCCTTGACAGTTCCGGCGGCACCAGTGAAACGGATGCCGGGTTCTGTTCCAGACGCACAATCGCTTCTGCCTGCACATCTGCAAAGTATGCCCCTGCAATGACCATAATGATCCCCAGTGTAAAACATATGAAGTTTTTTATGGTTATCTGTCTGTTCATTGAGTCCACCTCTGTATCCGAAAAAATTGCCCCGTATATCATAGCACAGGAAAAAATTTGTTTCAATTCCTTTTTAAGAGGTGAAAACGCTGAAAAAAGAGCTGATTATTATGGATAAAATGAACAATATTGAATTTTTATCCTGAATTATTCACGACATAATCGTGAAAGTGGCTGCAAGCCACATAGTTACTGTATTTAAGCTGTTTATCGCATTTCATCTGTTAAGTGAATAGAAAA
>ONBN01000003.1 GCA_900316115.1 uncultured Eubacteriales bacterium | reverse complement strand
CTAGATCTGTAAGAACAACAGTTTTTTACCTGTACATTTCCGATCTGATTGTTAAGGACGAGTACTCATGAATAATTCAGGCTATATACTATTATTATCTCCAATAGTTTTAATCAATTGTACAGCAATATTTTTAAGTTTTGTCTGAATAATCCGGTGTCCGTGTCCCGGCTGTCCGGTGACAGGAAACCGCAAATCCGTTTTTTAGGAAACCACCATTCCGGTAATGGAAACCTTTATCATAAATCCTTTAGAATGTAATCATGCATCAGTTGGTGTAAATTCATTCAAAGGAGGTCATGATCATGACCAAGTATCGTGAGATTCTCAGGCTAAAAAGTCTGGGGCTCAGTCAGCAGAACATTGCCGACAGCTGCAATGTCTCCAAGAAAACGGTCAATCACATTTTGAAACGTGCAAAGGAATTAGATATTTCCTGGCCGCTTGATAAAAGCGACACCGACGCTGCTCTTGCAGAAAAGTTTTTTCCTTCTGCAAAGCAAGTCAAATCCAATAAAAGGATGCCTGACTACGATTATGTCCACAAAGAATTACTCCGTAACGGAGTCGGTAAGAAACTCTTGTGGACAGAATACATGGAGGACTGCCGTGCAAATGGCGAAGAACCACTCATGTATTCCCAGTTCTGCTACCACGTCCAGCAAGATGAGCAGAAACGGCGTGCTACCATGCATATCAGCCGTAAACCCGGCGAACAGGTTGAGGTAGATTGGGCAGGTGATCCTGCAACAATCATTGATCCGGATACCGGAGAAATCATCAAAGCCTACATATTTGTTGGTGTGATGACCTACAGCCAGTATGCATATGTGGAAGCATTTCTGGATATGAAACAGAGATCATGGATCACTGCCCATGTCCATATGTACGAATATTTTGGCGGTGTTGCCAGAATTCTCGTACCGGATAACTGTAAAACTGCGGTTGTCCACAATGGTGGTTTTAAAGATCAGCAGATCAATGAAACCTATCAGGAGATGGCCGAACACTATGGCACTGCCATTATTCCAGCACGTGTCAGAGCGCCCAAAGATAAGCCGAATGCCGAGGGAACGGTAGGAAATATTTCTACCTGGATCACAGCTGCGCTTCGGGATGAACAGTTCTTCTCCCTTGCCGAGTTGAACCGGGCAATCAGAGATAAGCTGGAACTGTTCAACCAAAGACTCTTTCAGAAGAAAGAGGGTAGTCGGCGAAGCTTATTTCTTGGGGAAGAAAAACCATTGCTGGCACCATTACCTGCTACCCGTTTTGAACTGAGCGACTGGAAAACAGCCACTGTCCAGTTCAATTATCACATATCTGTGGACGGAATGCTATACTCCGTTCCGTATGAATACATCAAAAAGAAAGTTGATGTAAGGGTAACAGATACTACGATTGAAATTTTCTACAACCATAACCGCATTGCTTCCCATCGTCGTCTGAAAGGACGCTCCGGGCAGTACAGCACCATTACAGAGCATATGCCAGAAGATCACCAGAAATATTTGGAGTGGAATGGCGACCGTTTCCGCAAATGGGCCGAGCGGATTGGCATAAATACGTACACTGTGGTCAATGTAATACTGACCTCCAAGCGTGTGGAACAACAGACTTATAGGAGTTGTATGGGACTTCTGAAGCTTACTGATAAATACTCAGAAGCTTTGCTTGAAGCCGCTTGTAAAAAGGCATTATCTTATACAGCCTCACCCAGTTACAAAAGTATCAAAAACATCCTTGTAACGGGTTCCGTAAAAACGGAACCAGAATCATCTGAATCCAAGACCACACATAAAGCACACGGCATCACAAGGGGTGCCGACTACTATCGGAGGTAATCACATATGACCAATCAGAGTACAATAGATAAACTTATTGAAATGCGTCTTACCACAATGGCAGATGCATTCCGCAGCCAGCTCGACGACCCCAAATTCAAGGAGATTCCCTTTGAGGATCAATTCGGTATGCTGGTGGATATCGAATACAGCAGTCGCAAAAACAACCGTCTCAAAAGACTGACCAGGAATGCCGGATTCGACCAGCCGGAAGCAAATATCATGGATATCAACTACACTTCCGGGCGCAAGCTAAACAAGGAACTGATTCGTAGACTTGCCACTTGCGAATATATATCTGAACACCGGAATCTTTTTATTACCGGTGCTACAGGCTGTGGTAAAACTTACATGGCCTGTGCGTTTGGCATGGAAGCCTGTAAGCAGTATTACAATACCAAATATGTCCGTCTGCCTGATCTGCTTATTGATCTGGAAATGGCACGGACAGATGGCAGCTACAAAAAGGTAATGGCTAAGTATGCCAATCCTGTTGTCCTGATTTTGGATGAATGGCTTCTGTTGAAACCAACGGAATCAGAACAAAGAGATATCTTCGAACTACTCCATCGGAGACGCAAGAAATCTTCAACGATTTTCTGCTCTCAGTACGAGTTTGAGGAGTGGTACGACCAACTGGGAGGTGATGACAGTCCTCTGGCAGATGCAATCATTGACCGTATTGCCCATGACAGCTATCGCATTAACATCACAAGCATTGATGCTGAACATGACATCTCAATGCGTGAGGTTTATGGCTTAGACAAGATGTTACGCGAGTAAACTCGCATAAGCGGTTCCCACTAGCCCGGACAGACGGTTTCCCGTCTGCCGGACTTGCGGTGTTACCGCACGAGAATATTCATTTGTCATATCAACAGTATTTTATAATTTTTACTTTCATTCCAATTTTCCTTTATCTCTGAGGGAGACTTTGTGCCACGCAAAGCGCTCCCCACCCAACCTCATTATTAGGATACTGTTCATATCCGGGCAGGGGGCTGGCGCCACGGCGCAGGTATGCCTTAACCTTTTCTCCGTACAGATACGGATCATTGCCGTTTATGATTCCCCATTCCATCAGAAGCACTGCTGATCCGGTAACGAAGGGAACTGCAAACGAAGTTCCGGTATAGCTTCCATAGCCTCCACCAACCCTGGGGGCGGTTATGTTGACTCCCGGTGCTGCCAGATCCGGTTTTTCATATGGGAGCGCACTGCTTCCCCTTCCGGAAAAATCAGCATATGATAAAAGCCTGGAATCATATGCCCCCACACTGATCAGGTGCCTTGCAGTAGCCGGTATGGTAAGCGTTCCCTGTACTCTTGGCAGGTAAAAGCCTGTTCTTGGATTCAAGGTTTTCCCACCTGGAAGCCACAGAAAATAGTCACCTTTCTTCACATTAGATCCCTGTAAAATAATTTTCCATACGCCACTGTCCACATAAGTACCAACCGGCAGAAAGTCAAAATAAATCTCCTGTGTCACATGATAAGGGGCTGGTTTTCCATAATAGATAAGTAATTCCGTATCTCCTGCTCTCCATCTTTGTGCCCCGATTTTTTCCTCCAGTGGGCCTATGCGGATCCCGGCTGGATTTTCCACATAAATCTTTATTTCATCCTCATAATCCTTCCATAATTGCACATTTAATGTGGATTCATAAGTTCCAACGCCTAATTCAATCTCCTGTGTCTCCCGATTTTCCAGTTTTCCTCCGAAATGCAGGGCATCATCTCCATTATTCCCCATCCCGGTGCAGATCACATTTCTGCCCATAGCAGACACGCTGTCCAAGTACGTTTCCAATAGGGAATCGCCTTTATGTGATCCATAATTATTTCCAAAGCTGATATTCACTGCAACAGGTCTTCCAAGCCTGATGGACTGCCGGATCAGATAATCTACCCCTTCCATCAGTTCTGTTGTCCTTGGGAAAGAATTTCTGCTGGCATTTCCCATCTTCACAACAAGAAGGTCACTTTCATAGGCTACTCCACGGTTCACTCCTCCAGATGCCCTCCCGCTGCCTGCTGCGATTCCAAGCACTGCTGTGCCATGCCCGGTAAAGTCTCTGGACGGAACAAGGCGCCTGCCCTGGGTTTCACCTAGTGCAAGCGCCTCATTAATTTCCTCTCTCGTATATTCTGTTCCAGTGACATAGCCTTCCGGTGGATTGCCTGGAATACTTTGATCCCACAGTCTCAGGATCCGGCTGCTGCCATCCTCATTTCGGAAGTCTGGATGAAAAAAGTCGATCCCTGAATCTACGATTCCCACCAGAACTCCTTTTCCTGAAAGCCTGTTTACTCCACTTTGCAAAGGCAGGATACAGCTGGCTTCTTTTCCCTGAAATGTTTCAAAATACAGTCGTTTAGGCTTTTCAATAAATTCAATTTGCTCTCTGCCAGAATACCCGTCTATTTCTGATTCCGGTAATGTTACAACTGCATAACCTCCCAAAAGTGGAACTGCCTGTATCTGCTCTCCTGTCAGTCCACTCTCTTCTCCGCTGTATTTTACGATTACATCCCATAATTTTTCTTCTGGATTATATCCCACATTCAGGTTTTCTGACTTGATCCGCTCTTCCGGCGTGGCTTCCATAGCAAGATTAAGAAGATTGTCTATTTTCTGATCCGCCATATCTGTCTCGCTTCAAAATAATACTCACATCATTATATACAATAGATACTTATTCGATTCATTATATACAGCAATCTCTTATCTGATTCCGTCAAAGTGATATCTCCATCCTCACATTTCACATTCAGAGTCGCAGCTGAACCATCCACTCTATTTTCGTAAACAGATGTGTCTCCTCTACTGTAGGATTTACCCCGTGGTATATCTTCTGTATCCACATCTCCGTCTGTACTTTCCAGATAAATATCTGTTTTCGCTGTACTGCCCTTTTCCATTTGTATAAAAACATCGCCATCGGAGCTATGGATTTCCATGCTGCCATTAAAGGGGGCATGCTTCATCTCCATGTCTCCGTCTCCAAGCTGGATCTGGGAATTTGAAAGCTGTGCCTTTTTCGGCACATAAAGAATTACTGTATTTATTTTCTCATCCTGTGACCGTTCCATTGTCTGGAAAAATCCCAGATCAAATACCACATAACATCCACCGGCAGCCTCCTGAAGGATAAGCTCACCGTCCTTATTTTCCCATGTAAGGGGATCTTCCGTTCCGATTTTTTTAAGCTTATATTCCATGTAATAATTATCATCATCTGAAGTTCTGATGTCCAGATCGAAATCATCAAAATCCACATTCAGCTTCGTAAAACTGTCAATCTGCTGTTTTTCCATAACTGCCAGATTTTCATCAGTGGAAGTATTTCCTCCGGATATATACATGTGCCGGGAAGCATATGTAAAATCTTTTCCTCCTGAAAAATATCCAACAGCGAACATTCCTCCTCCAACTACGCAAAGTACAGTCCCAGCAATCAGCATATTTTTCCCAATCTTATTCATCCTTCCCCACCTTCTTTCTTACAAACCGTTTTACCAGATGTCCAATTCCTGTTGTGCACCATTTACAAACATATATAGTAAAAATGCCTATAAGGATCCCAGCTCCAGCGATAAAAAAACCACCGCCAACCATCATACAGGTTGCTGCTGCGGATTTCAGGATCAATGTGGATCCAAAGCCAGCTACTACAACGCCTCCGGCTATGGTTGCGATACTGGTGACGCCCATGGAAAAGATCACGGCTGCGATCACTACTACCACTGCAATAAAAACTCCAAGAGCAGCCACTAGAAGTGCCAGACTGACCGGTGACGCACAGAGAACCAGAAATGCAAGGAGGATGATTTTCCCAGGGGAAGATTTCTTTCTTTTTGCGGGTGTATCTTCTTTATCCTTCCCTTCTGTACTTTCCTGGAGAAGATTCAGAAGAAGTTCTCCGGCCGCTTCCTTGGGACTTCCAAGTTCTTCCATTACCTGCTGCTCATTCTCCGGTCCTGCTTCATCAAAATACTCCGAAAAATACTCAATCGCATTATCATAATCTTCTTTTGGAAGCCGCTTCAGATATTTCTTCAGCTGCTCCATATACTCTTTTCTTGTCATTTCCGAAGTCTCCCTTCCACAATATCATCTATGGTATTGCGATATTCTCTCCACTCTTTTCTCAGATATTCCAACTGTCTGCGCCCTTCCTCTGTAATAGAATAATACTTGCGCTTCCTGCCCTGAAACTCCTCAGAATAAGTGGTCAGATATCCGCCAGTCTCCAGCTTTCTCAAAATAGGATACAGAGTTGATTCCTTAATAGCAGCAACCATCTTCACAGTCTGGCTGATCTCATATCCGTAGGAATCCTGCTGTTCCACAACAGAAAGGATCAGGCATTCCGTCAGCACAGCCGACACCGGATAATAGTACATAGGCTCACTCCTTTTATGTAATTATTTTATATATAAAATTTTTATATATAATTATTTTACATATATAGTACCATACTTTTCCTTTTTGTCAACCACAGTTTTCGCTGAAAAACAGTCTTCCTGAACAAAAAACATTTCCATAAAAAAAGCCACTCACACAGAAAAGCCACCTTTCCCGCTGCAAAATGATCCGATTCCAAAAGTCAGACCAAGGATCTGACAATTGAAAGATTGTTTCAATCTCAGCAGCGGAAAAGATGGCTTTTTATTTTACCCTGTCTTTTGTTTTTATCAGTCTTTTGCAGAAGGATACTCTGTACACAGCAGTCTGTATGCAGGCTCATCCTCCTCGATGGTTGGGAATCTTCCCAGTGGCTCATAGAAGAAATTGTCTGTATGATCATCATTAACCATAGATACTTCTCCGATCAGGGATGGGCCACCCTCCGGGATAATAAATTCATGATACTGGAATGGTACCAGTGTAATGGATTCTCCGTTGTGGATCCTTACCGGCTCTCCGGCTTTTACTTTATACTGACGGCCGTCTCTGTAAATAAGAACATCATTTACCAGATCCTTTTCATAGATGTTTCTTCCATCTTCTGTACGGTGAACCTTTGACTGATCTGCATTGTAGAAAGTAAAGACAACATCATTTCCTCCACGGTTAATGATATCCTCTCTTTTATTCTCATGATAATGCATAGGGGAAACCTGTCCACTGTCGCACATCATGATCTTTTCTGCATAGGTTTTCGGATATTTAGGATTATGGATATTTCCGTTACGGATAGTGATCAGAGCCAGACCCAGTGTATCAAATTTTCCTTCGCCGTAATCAGTTACATCCCAGCCAAGCTCACACTCACGGATCTCATCATATTCATGATTTTTATCAGCCCATTCTTCCGGGGTGAAATAAAGATAAGGCGGCAGTTTAAATCTGCACTCATCCAATAAAGCTTCCATTTTCTTGATCGTTGCGTTAATTTCAGACCGTTTCATAGTTATATCTCTCCTTTTCATTATTTATTTTGCAAAAACCTTATTATTCTGTACTCTCTCCATCTGCTTGAAGCCCTTGATTGCTTCCTGGATCTCTTCCTGACCATCAAGAATTGTAAAATTCAGTACATTCTTTTCTTTTGCGAAAGGCGCCAGCTTATGGACAGTACCTTTTTCTTCATGATATGGCCGGCCGTACACACTGGAATTAGCAGGCTCCAGACCGATCACATAATCTCCGGATGCAGTAGATTTCCACTCCATAAAGTATGGCAGATATTTCATGTTGTAAGAAAGACGAAGCCCAAGACCAAGCGGCTCATTTACTACCAGAACCTGGGTATTTCCATTTGCGTCAGACTGCATATCATGGATAAATACATACTCCGGTTCATTGTCCTTTGGAGAATCCATCTTATCATAATCTGCTTCATGCCCTTCTCCATCCTTGTCACGGGCAGTTACCTTGCCAGTTGGGATATAAAGCCTGGTATTTTCATCCAGGAATGGATATCCCATATTAATATGATAAAGAAGCATTAACGGCTCATCTCTGTAGCCTTCATTTTCAAATTCATCTGTGACAGTAAAGGTTTTGCTGCCATATGTAGTGGAAATACTTCTGCGAAGAACCATGTTTTCCCCGAAAAGGGCAGCCTCCCGCATTTCCCCTTTTACACACAGCTTATACTCATCGTCTTCCCAGTAAGCATCTGCTCCAAGATGCTCTGCAGGTGTGGTACGCATGCGTCCATGCATAGGATAATCTACATTGTCAATGGTACATGGCGCACAGATGCTCTCAATACCGGAGGTAAAAAACAGTCCTCCCATGATGGAACGGATCGCCTCGTCTCCGTTTGTGTCGTATTGATTCCTGCCCTGAAGTCCTGGCTTGGAAAGAAAGTTGATATTGATTCCTTTATAGCTTAACTGGTTTACATCAAGAGCTTTATCTGCCATTACCTGCAGTTCCATACATCCGTTTTTGATCTCATAAGCAGAAAGCCCGTGGCTTCTGCCTTCTGTATAAGTCATAGGACGCACATAAGCAACCTGCTGCAGACTGCCTACATATTTCATTAATTCCTCTTTTTTCATTTTATGCCTCCCGAAAGCCTTTTGGTCACTCAAGATTTGCATGATACTGCCAGAGAGCTTTCATATCAATATTACGGCTTTCCACGATCATCTTTGCCAGAATATCTCCAAGAAGCAGTACACACTGTTCAAAAAGGGAAGTCATGATCTGGCAGGAATCGATTTCATCCCCCAGATAAAGCTTTGTACGTACCGGGATCCTTACCATATAGTCTGCAATGTCTTTCATCTCACTGTTGGGGTTGGAACCAATATGTACGATCTTGCAATCTACGGTTTTTCTCGCCTTTTTAGCGATTCCAAGCGGGAAAAGTGAACCGCCGGAGCCGGAACCAACGATCAGAAGATCATTTTTTGTAATCGCAGGCTCTGTGATCTCACCAACATAATGGGCTTTGATCCCCAGATGTGCCAGCCTTTTACATACACACTGAAGTGCCAGCATCACACGGCCAACCCCAACAAAAAATACCTGGTCTGCATTTAAAATATCCTCTGTTAATCGTTCCAGTGCAGCAGTATCAATACTGGCCATGGTTTTTTCCAGTTCTGCAAAAACATCTTTACAGGTTTTTTCATAATCCTCTTTGAATGCCATTTTGTTCCCTCTCTTTTAATTATAAAATTTTCATCGTAAAATTTCCTTGCGAAGCTGCTCCAATCTTGCAAAGCTTCCTGGAAGATCGTTACGATCCAGACAGGTTGTACCTGTTACAAACACATCTGCCACATCTTTTCCATAGGTGCGGATGTTATCCGGTGAAATACGTCCGTCCAGCTCAATCTTGGTATCAAGCCCTCTTTCATCGATCATCTGACGCAGCTGACGGATCTTCCTGTCTGCATAAGCCACCTGCTTTTCCCCTTTCAGGAAAGCATATCCTGGATTGATCAGCATCAGAAGCACACTGTCACATTTATCCAGCACATACTCCACTGTAGATAAAGGTGTGGACGGCTTCAGTGCAATCCCGGCCTTTACGCCTTTTGCATGGATCCGGTTGATCATGCCGTCAATATGCGGCTGTGTCTCTGCATGAAATACGATCTGCTGTACTCCTATATCCAGAAGCTCATCTACAAAAAAGTCCTGATTCTCCACCATTACGTGGCAGTCAAAAAACATGTCTGTTTTCTGGCGAAGCTGCCTTACAGTATCCAGTCCCAGAGGCATGCTTGGACTGAAATGACCATCCAGAATATCTACATGAAGCACATTAATCCCTGACTGCTCAAGAATACGGATCTGGCTTTCCAGATTGCACATATCCAGACAGATCAAAGACGGTGATATAATACATTTTTCTTCCCAAACTGACATAGGATTTCCCTCCTGAATTTCATGATCCGTTTCTGTCATCAAGACCGGATCTGTATATTATTTATTTTCCCGGATATAAGCCTCTATCGTCTCCCTGGTGGGAAGAGAATCAATGGCTCCTTTGCTCTGTACACAAATGCATCCGGAAATATTGCCGTATTCCATGGCGTTTTTTACGATCTCGGCTGTCAGGTCTGCACTTTTTTCTACTCCCTGGATCCGAAGTGAAGAAAGAAAAGCTCCCCAGAAAGCATCTCCCGCACCGGTAGCATCCACAGCCTTTACCTTACGGCCAGCTACACGGATCACCTCGTCTGCCAGATATGCAGCAGCACCCTCAGATCCCAGTGTTTCTACTACCATTGTGATCTGATTCTCCTTCATCAGATCCTGGATATGCTCCTGTCCGCCAAGCATTTCCACTTCTTCCTCTGAGATTTTCAGGATATCCACATAAGGGAGAATGGCTTTTACTGCATCTGCACATGCCTGCTGATCATCCTTCCACATAAGATTCCGGTAATTCACATCAAAGGATACCAGCTTTCCAAGATCATGGCCTGTTTTCAACGCCTTAACAGTGGCCTCTGCCACAGGACTTGCTGACAGAGAGCAGGAACCAGCATGTACGATCACTGAATCAGCAATATCAGATTCTTTTACTTCATCCGGAGAAAGCAGCATATCTGCTCCCGGCTTTCTGGCAAAAGTAAATGTCCTTTCCCCATCCTCCTGAAGAGTAACAAATGCAATGGTGGTGATCGCCTGGTCTGTAAGCTCCGGCACATTCTGCTTTACCTGATTCTGTTTCAATGTATCCATAAGAAAACGCCCGAAGTCGTCATTTCCCGCCTTGCAGGTAAGAGACGCCTTTAATCCGTTTTTCACAACTGCAATGGCTACATTGGCAGGAGCCCCCCCAGCTCTGCGAAGATAACTGGCAGGCTCGCTTCCAGGTATCATATCGATCACCATTTCTCCGATAGAATATAAATCCATCATCTCATATACCGCCTTTCACATTTTAAATACATCCCTTATATACAATCCCTCATATACAGTTCCTGTATATAAATCCATATCACACGATCCGTGGATACAGGTTCTTCACACTGTAGTACAGATCATGGAAAATCTCCTGTTTTTCATTATATATTTTCACATTTTCAGGAATTGGCTCCACAACCTCCCGGCTCATGGTAACTGCTGCCTGGCAGGCTTCCTTAATATCCCTGAAAAATCCAACACCCACAGCCGCAAGGATCGCTGCTCCCTGGCAGGCTTCTTCCTTAACATTTGTGGAATATACCGGCATATCCAGCATATCCGCCTGGATCTGCTTCCAGGTCACACCTCTTGCTGCACCTCCGGATGCGATCAGCCTGGATGTGTCCACCTTCATTTCATCTAAGATATACAGACATTCCTTCAGGTTGAACAAAATCCCCTCCATAGCGGAACGTACCAGATGTCCCTGCTGATGCATCATGCTTAAGCCAAAGAAAACTCCTTTTGCATGAGGATCATTATATGGAGTTCTTTCTCCTGCAAGATAAGGCAGGAAATATAAACCGTCTGCTCCTGCAGGTGTAAGTCCAGCTTCCTGGTCCAGCTGTGCAAATGTCTGGTCCGTTTTCAGCATATTATTCCTCAGCCAGCTTAACACGCTTCCACCATTCAGCGTACCGCTTTGCACAACCCAACGCTCCGGAACTGTATGACACCAGGTCTGGATCCGCATCTTAGGGTCAAAAATAGGCTTATCAACAACTACTGCCAGCTGGGAAGATGTGCCGATATTACAGGTAATAAAACCTCTTTCGATGATCCCGTTGCCTGTAAGGGCAGCCATGCTGTCTCCTGCGCCGCAGATCACCTTTGTACTGGTGGAAAGACCTGTCTCCTCTGCCGCTTTAGCCGTAACATGACCTGCGATCTCAAAGCTTTTATGTACAGGCGGCCAGATATCTTCTTTTAATCCAAGTCGTTTGAACAATTCTGTACACCAGTGATAATTTTTGACAGAAAATCCAAGCGCAGCCCCTGCATCTGTATATTCTGTACAGATCTCCCCGCAAAGCCGGAAGCTGATATAATCCTTTGGGGACATTACATAACGGATCCTGTCATAAGTTTCCTTCTGATGCTTTTTCAGCCAGTACAGACTGCTGATCATCATCCCTGCACTTGGCTGGTTCAAAAGTTCTTCTTCCATCAGATTCCCTGCCAGAGAGCGGATTTCCTTAAGATCTACACAGCTTCTCTGATCCAGATGGATGATCGCCTTACATGCAAGCTGTTTATTCTCATCCAGTGCCACCATTCCATGCATCTGTCCGGAAAAACCAATCCCCGCTATGTCCTGGCCCTGGATATGAGCCTCCTGCAAAGCTTTTTTAATGGACTTTTTAACAGCCTCCCACCATTCCAGCGGATCCTGCTCCGCATAAGAAATCTGTGGGATCTGTATGCCATAGCTGGCATTTCCAATCCCTGCTGTTTCTCCATTTTCATCCATGATCAGCGTTTTTGTACTGGATGTTCCCAGATCAATACCCATGAAATAGCTCATAACCAATCTCCTATTTTTCTATTATTTCTATTTCAACACCATTGGGATCCACAACAAGCATGGTACTGCAGGAAAGCTTTTCCACATAGGATGGCGTTTTACGGATCAAAATTCCCTTTTCCCTGCAGATACTTTCCAGTTCCGCAAGATCATCTGTTTCCAGACAGAAATGACGGTATGTACCAATATCCGTTTCCCGGTGTTCTTTTTGCGGATCCTTGTGCTCATAATCGATCAGTTCCAGTCGCACATTCTGTGGAAGTTCAAAATAAGTCAGTGTATGATCTCCCATATTGATAAAGCCATTTTGCTGCAAACCCAAAACTGTTTTATAAAAAACAACAGATGCTTCCAGATCCACTACATTAATCGTTATATGGTTCAGTCCTGTGATTTTCATGATCTATCCCTTACTTTTTGTTAAAAGTAACCTTTCCTTCAAGAAATTCAAATACCTTTTTACTCATCATCACTTCCCGCAGTTCTTCCGGATCCATCTTCACAGCAGACTTATATTCATCCACATCTGAAAAACCGGCTGACTCTGCCTGAGTCTTGATCTGCTGTTGCAGTTCTTCATCTGTGACAGCCAGATCTTCAGCATCTGCCACAGCCTGCATGGCAACCAGCTTTTTACTGTAATCCTCGCCCAGTTTTTTGATATACTCCTCATAAGTATCCTCTGTCAGACTGGAATCATAAAATTTCATAAAATCTGCCAGAGACATATTATAAGTATCTGCATAATTCTGCAGTTCGTCCTTTAATGTGGAAGTATTCCGGTTCACAAAAGGTGTGGGAAGTTCCTTGATAAATGTGCTGTTCTCAAGCAGGTAATCTCCTATGTCATTCTCGATCCCACTGGTGTCTCCCTCATTGGCATCCACCGGGATGGAACTGTAATCTGCCAGTTCCACATAGGATCCTGCGTCAAACTGTGACAGATAGGTTGCCTCTGATCCTGAGTCATCCAGCTGTTCTTCCTGACCCTCTGCCGCTTTCCCTGCTGCCGGAACCTGCACGGTTCCAAATAATGATAATGTCATAGCGCAAATGATGCAAAACCGAACCTTTTTTTTCATTATAATTCCTCCGATGTCTCAAAATCAAAAGTTTTTTCTCTGCTGTCCGGTACCCTCACAGTTGTAAGATACTACCTGCTGAATAATTACAGTTTTCTCTGCTGCTCCTGATGCAAAAAGCAGGAGAAAAAAGTTTCTCCTGCTCTTTCAAGAAAATTATTTTACAATAATATCTCTGCCCTTTGTATCTGAATTCAGATATACGGCTACGATCAGGATGACACCAATAATAATATCTTTCCAGAGGGGATCTACACCCATCATGTTAAGTCCTGATGTAATTGCTGTGATAGTGATAACACCAATTGTGGTACGGAGTACACTTCCACGACCGCCTGCCATGGATGTTCCGCCAAGTGCGATAGAAGCAATGGCTGAAAGTGTAAGTGCATCACCGATAGTAGGTACTGCTGATTTCTGTTTGTATGCGTAAAGCGCACCTGCCAGGGAGCTGCATGCACCGCTGACTACAAAGGCCATGATCTGGGCTTTGTCTGTATCCACACCGGCAAGTCTGGTAGAACGGATGTTAGCACCTACTGCAAAGATCGCCCTTCCGGATGGTGTATACTGCTGGAAAATGTAAAGCAGGATCACTACAACCACTGCAAAGAAGAATATAACCGGGATCCCAGCGATCTTGCTTGTCATCCAGCTGATTTCTTTTCTGTATTCCATTCCTACTGCCACAGAACCATTGGGGCAGAAATACAATGCGATAAATGCCCATAAGTTCTGGGTACAAAGTGTTACGATAAAGGACGGAATCTTTAACTTTGTTACGATCACACCATTCAAAAGACCCAGGCACACACCGATCACAACCATGATCGGAATGATCCAGTTCCCGAAACGGCTTACATAAAGACCTGAAATAACGCAGGTAGCAGATACCATGGCGCCGGCTCCCAGGTCAATACCACCTGTAAAGATGATAAAGGACAGGCCGCCTGCCAGCAGAATCAACGGTGAAACCTCAACCAGAAGATTCTGCAGGCTGTAAGCACTGATAAAGGTAGGATTTAAAATTGTAAATATAAGGAATACCAGTACAATACTGATAATCACCATATACTGTGATAAATTGGATAAACTGAATTTTTTCTGCTTCATTCTCTTCTGCCCTCCTACATCATAAAATGTACAACTTCCTGCTGGGAAGGTTTGAAATCAACAGGGCAGTCAAAGGATCCGCTGATCAGACCGTCTCTGAAAACAATAACATTACTGGACAAACCAAGACATTCATCCAGAGTATCACCAATTACAATAATTGCATGACCTGCTGCTGTCATTTCACGTACCAGACGGTAAATCTCCTGCTTTGCACCTACATCCACACCTCTGGTAGGATGGTTCAGGATCAGTACCTTGCAGCCGCTCTCAAGAGCTCTTGCAAAAATAACTTTCTGTGCATTACCACCGGAAAGCTGTGAAATACGTTCCTTAGGTCCGGTACATTTAATACCTGCTTCCTTGATCCATTTCAGTGCTGTCTGACGGATCTTCTTTCCGGACAGAAGGCCTTTGCTCTTCATATGCTCCCAGCTGGATATGGTAATATTGTCTTCAATGGAAAGAATGCTGACCATTCCTTCATCTCTTCGATCCTTAGGTACTGAAAGGATCCCTGCTTTCCTTGCCTGATAGGAGTTGCCGAATCTGACTTCTTTTCCCTCTATCAGGATACGTCCTTCTGTAGGTGCTACCTGTCCCACCAGACAGTTGCATACATCCTCTGCACCGGATCCGTCCAGACCTGCAAGTCCAAGCACTTCTCCCTCATGAAGCTTAAAGGAAATGTGGTTAAATACACCAAAAAGACTTAAATCATCTACCTCAAGAACCACTTTATCTGATGGCACGCTCTGCTGTGCCTCCACATAAAACTCTCCTGTAGTCGCTCTTCCTACCATCTTCTCATACAGAACATCAATATTCGCTTCTGCAGTAGGAAAAACAGCTGTTTCCTCACCATCCTTAAATACGTAGATCGTATCTGTGATCGCAAGGATCTCATCCAGATGATGGGAAATAAATACAATACCATTTCCTGCTGCCTTCATCTTCCGGATCTGTACATACATCTCCTGGATCTCATCATCTGAAAGCACGGTGGTAGGCTCATCAAGAAGGATGATCGCATGTCCCTCTGCTGCTTCTGTTACAACATCCAGCACCTTGGCGATCTCAACCATCTCTCTGGTTGCCATATCAATATCACGGACCTTTTTACCAGGTTCCAGTTTAATGTCTACACGCTCCAGTGCTTTCTTTGCATCCTTGTTCATTTCTGCCCAATTTACAAGTCCTGCTTTGGAGTACTTTTTCTCACGGCCAAGGTAAATGTTCTGGGCAACTGTAAGATTTGCTACCAGGGACTGCTCCTGGAATACCATTCCGATGCCCTGCTTATTCGCATTGATAATGGATGTTGCCACATAAGGCTTACCCATGTAAAACATCTCTCCCATGGAAGGAGTCTCAACACCACTGATCAGCTTCATCAAAGTAGATTTACCGGCTCCGTTCTCACCGATCAGGCCGATCACCTCGCCGCTGTGGATCTTCATATCAATATCATGCAAAACAGTATTGGATCCATATGTTTTGCCAACGCCTTTTGTTTCAAATAAAACTTCACCCATATGTATCCCTCCGTTTACTTCACTACAGTCTTTCTGTTATGCTCTACTGTAAGCGTAACAGCGATAATAATGATAATACCCTGGATGACCTTTTTAAGGTTTGTATCAACGCCCATCAGGGTCAGCCAGTTTGCCAGCTCCGTATAGATCAGCACACCCACAAAGGTCTGAAGGGAACCGCCCTTACCGCCGCTTACGGAACCACCGCCAAGTACGATAGCTGTAACAACCGGGAACATCTGGTTCAATCCAAGGTTAGACTGTCCAAGTTTTAATCTCATACACTGAAGTACACCTGCGATGGCTGCTGTACATCCACATAAAGCGTACACCTTGATCTTGGTACGTGTAATATTAATTCCTGTAGAAGCTGCTGCCGCTTCATTGTCACCGATTGCAAATACTGCACGACCGAATGCAGTATAGTTCATAATGATCGCTCCTATGATAAACACAGCAAATGAAATCAACGTAATGTATGGAATCCCGAAAAGCCTTCCCTGAGAAATAGCAATGAACATAGGATCCTTAACCTGAATTGGTGTACCTCTGTAGATCAACACTGCTGCGCCTGTCATAATACAACCAACTGCATAAGAAACAATAAAGCTTGCGATCCTTCCTTTTGTATGGAGGAATCCAACTACTGTACCGACTGCCAGCCCGATCAGGATAGCAATAAGCACACCGAAAATACCGAAATTATTTGAATTTGAATTATTAACAACAAGAAAAGCAACTAAAGATCCGGCAAATCCCATATTTCCTTCAATGGAAAGATCAATACTTCCAAGAAGAAGGACAAAGCTCAGACCAACGGAAATTACCAGCGGAATAGACATCTGGAACATAATATTTACAATGTTCGCCCAGGAGAAAAAGTTTTTCTGGGAAATGCCTCCGATCGCAGTCATGATAACCAGCAGGATCAGAGGAGCATATCTTCTGACCTTATCCATTTTTGCATTGTCTTCTGCCTGGGTAACGAACTGCTGACTAACTGTCATTTTCTTTATTAAGTCACGCCGTTTATTATTCATAGAACATCCTCACATCCAGTTTTTAACAGATGAGGCGAAATGCGGCATGCATTTCGCCTCTCTTGTCATAATCCTATCTTGCTGCCGGAACTCTCCCGGGCAGCTTGATTATTTATTCTGCTGCTTCGTCTGCTGCTGCACCATCTTCCTGATATTTGTCGATGCAGAAGCTAAGGTCTGAATAATCATATCCAGGATCCTGAGTCTCGATGAATTTGGAGATAATGTCATCTGCGTTGTCAGCTGTTACAAGTGTAGTCTTGCAGAAGATCAGACGTTCTGCAGGATCCATACCCTCTACGTCAAGGCTGCCAAGAGCTGCCTGGATTGCGTAAGATGCGCCATAACCAGCGATGCAATATCCATCGTTTGCATTTGTGATAACAAGGTCACCGTCTTTAACTGCGTTAAGAGCTGCTTCGATACCGTCACATCCGCTGACTTTGATCTCGCCGTTCTTTCCAGCGTTCTTAAGAGCTTCAACAGCACCAAGTGCCATTGTATCGTTTGCGGAGAAGATACCTTTCAGATCCGGATAATTAACGATCCAGTTCTCTACAAGTGCCATAGCGTCTGACTGGCTCCAGCTTGCTGTCTGGCTGTCAACTACTTCGATGTCCGGATAATCTTTTAATGCTTCCTCAAATGCTGCATGTCTGTTGGTAGCGGAGTCATCACCAAGAAGTCCCTGAAGCTCTGCAACCTGGCCTTCACCACCGATAGCCTCGAACAGTGCAGATGCGGTAGCTTTACCGATTGCCATATCATCCAGCATCAGAGATGCTACAAAGTGAGGATAATCTGCCGGATAAAGACCCTCAGCCCTGTGTGCAAGGATAGATACATAAACGCCTGCATCTTCACATGTCTCAGCAATATTTACTGTGTTTGCTGTAGAAGAAGGGTCAACTACGAAGATTGCCTTGTCGCCATACTGTGCAATATAGTCCTTGATTCCCTGGATCTGCTTGTTGTCATCGCTGTCGCAGGTAAGGATATCTGCCTCAACTCCGTAATACTCTGCTGCCAGCTGAGCTCCCTTAGCTTCCTGTGCCCAATACTCATTATCCATGGAATGGATGCAGATTGCCAGATGATACTCGGATGGATCAACACCTTCCGGAGCTGTGAAGCCTGCTGCTGATACTGTAGAAGCAGTAGCTCCCATTAACATTGTTGCTGCTAACATTGTTGCCAATACCTTCTTGCTCATAAAAAATACCCTCCTTATTTTTGCTACGGCATCTTGTATGTCGTTGCCTTTGATGTTTATATCTTAATTCATTTAATTAATAATGTCAACGAATTTTTAAGTTCGTTTAGTTATTTTGTCGAATGTTACAATTAATTGTATTTGAATTTATTCACATTCAACAAAAAACTGTTACTGTAGTGCAGTGTATGCATTGAGAGCTGCTCCGATCACCCCTGCTTCTGCATCTGGTGACGCAGGGACGATCCTAAGGGAAGCCCTTGGCTCCGGTGTTCGCAGGTTTTCTTTTACATTCCGGATAAAGTACTCCATAGGGAATCCTGGCATCTGTGTCACACCGCCGCCAAGCACTACACACACAGGATCCAGGATCGTTACCTCTGTGGCTGTGGCAAGTGCACACATACGCACCACATCCAGCACATCCGGCTGATCCCCATATTTTGTAAAGATATCCGGTACCTGGCACTTATAGTGCTCCCTGGCAATATCTGCCAGCACCTTTCCGCAGGCACGCAGTTCAATACATCCTTTTTTCCCGCAGCCGCACATCTTTTCAAGGCCGTCTACAGGAATATGTCCCAGCTCACAGGATGAGCCGGTATAACCTTTGTATACTTTTCCGTCAATGCTCATGGCGTTTCCAAGGCCGGTGCCGATGTACACACCGATCACAATCCCCTCCTGACCGATATGATTCTTCCACAGGTCATACAGAAGAGATGTGTTCACATCCCGTTCCATAATCACAGGAAGTCCCCACAGCTTTTCCAGGATCTCCTTCAGGGGCAGATTATCAAAGCCCTGGATATTCGGGGAATTGTAGCATATCGTCCTGTCCCGGTTCATCAGGGAAGCTAAAGACAGGGAAATACACTTAAAGCCTGAAACCCCACCATGCCCTTCGATCACCGGATCCAGCAGCTGTTTTAAATATTCTCCCTTGTCCTGTGCATCTGACAGTCCTTTGGAAGGAATCTTTTCAAACTGCTTCAGTGTATAA
The DNA here is from genome assembly GCA_900316115.1 of uncultured Eubacteriales bacterium. GTDB lineage: Bacteria > Bacillota > Clostridia > Lachnospirales > Lachnospiraceae > Blautia_A. The sequence goes on along the minus strand of ONBN01000003.1, from coordinate 57,698 downwards.
TCCTTTGTCACCACGCCATATCGCAGATTGGTGCCTCCGATCTCCACGCACAGATATAACTTTTCATCCATATCCTTCATATTTCACACCTGTCCTAAGATTTATGCCCGGTCTGCACTTCCCATAATATCAATCTTATGGAGATACAGTTCTTTCATCAGCGGGCGGATCTTCAGAGTAAATGCACGGCTGTCAATAGCCCCCGGTTCTTCATCCAGAATACGTCTGGTATTTGCCAGCCCGCAGATCCATCCGTCTGTTGCAATGTTTACCTTGCACACAGCCAGCTTGGATGCCTTACGAACCTGCTCATCCGGGATACCCACTGTTTTTTCAATATGTCCTCCATGCTCATTGATCATGTCCACATATTTCTGGGAAATATTGGAGCAGCCATGAAGTACGATAGGGAAGCCAGGCTCCTTATCAGAAATATACTGAAGGATATCATAACGCAGTTCCGGCAGGGTTCCATCCTCATTGGGAACCATTTTCACAAGTCCATGACAGGTTCCTATGGAGATTGCCAGACTGTCGCAGCCGGAACGGCGGATAAAGTCTACTGCCATCTCCGGATCTGTATACATACTTTCATCTGTACCTTCTGTTCCTTCTTCCTCCTTTCCTTTTAATATGCCAAGCTCTGCCTCTACGGTAACATTATGTGCATGGGCATATTCCACCACCTTTTTGGTCAGTGCGATATTTTCCTCAAAGGGAAGCTTGCTGCCGTCGATCATAACGGATGAAAATCCGCCTTCAATGGCCATTACGCACTGCTCATAAGTCATGCCATGATCCAGATGCAGGGCAACCGGGATATGAAGCCCGGCCTCCCTGATCCTGTCTGTTGCTACCTGGGCAAGCCTTGCTGTCATCTCATGTCCCAGCTGACGGTGAAGATTCGGTGATACCAGCAGGATCACAGGAGATTTCTTCTCGATCACTGCATCGATCATTCCATTCAGCTGTTCAATGGTTACAAAATTTAATGCCGGGACTGCATAGCCTTCACGGTATGCTTTTGCAAACATTTCTTTTGTATTCACAAGTCCCAGTTCCTGGTAATTGTACATTGCTGTCTCCTCCTTGTTTTTGGTCATGTATGTTTCAGGCGGACGAAATAGCGTCATCCGATTTAATCCCTGATTCCTTTTAATTCCACATACTCCGGCAGAGTACCGATCAGCGGAAGAATGTACTCCATATAAGACTCCCTGATCTGATGATGGTTTTCTTCCAGGTATGCCAGATCCATCACTCTTTCCACATCCGCAACCTGATCCAGATCCAGCGTCTGTATCTTGGTTCTGTACGGCTGGCTGCTGATCCTGGTAAGCGTGACCATCTTCCCACTTTCCCCGGCAAAGGCACGCCGCACAGCCTCACGGCCAAGCTTCTGCGCCTCTTTTTTGTCAATCTCTGATGCATCATGTGCACCGCATCTTTGCATCAGTCCCAGATCAATGCAGCGGATCTTGCAGGTAAAATGCTTCCGCAGAAGCTGGTTCAGATATGGGGTAATACCTCCCATATTTTTGGATGGATCATCTGCCTTATTAATGGTGGTATCCTCAAAAAGGTATTTGCCGTCTGCTGTCTTTACTCCTTCTGCCACTACTGCAAAGCATTTACCTTTTTTCTGTATTACCTCTGCCACATCCTTTACAAACTGCGCCGGATCAAACACCACCTCAGGCACGTAGATCAGATCCGGTCCCCAGCCAGTTTTACCGGCTGCTGCCGCTGCTGCCGCCAGATATCCTGTATTACGGCCCATCACTTCTACTGCCATGATCAGGTCTGTATCATAGGTATACATATCATGCACCAGTTCTGATATGGTGATCACTGTATGACGGGCTGCTGAAGGAAAACCAGGTGCATGATCCACAATGGCAATGTCATTATCCACAGTCTTGGGGATCACCATCAGACTGCATTCATAGCCAGCCTTCTTCAAATGCTCACACAGCCTGTGACCGGCTGCTACAGAACCATTTCCACCATTGATAAAAATGTAATAGATCTCATATTTTTTCAGTGTGGCAAGGATCTGGTCATAGTCTTCTCCTGAATCCTCACGAACCGTATATCTGCAGGAGCCAAAAACCATGGATGGTGTATTCTGCAGACGCCGCAGCTGCATTTCATCCATGTCTGTACAGTCATACAGATGATCATGAAGCAGGCCGTCAATCCCGTGAAGGCTTGCATACAGCTTTTCACCTTTTTCCAGAAGTCCCTGACATTCCCGGATCACGCCACAGGCAGAGCAGTTGATCACTGCCGTAGGGCCTCCGGACTGTATATACAAAGCATTTCTCATGTGTCAAACTCCCTGGCCTTTCTTCTTTTCCAAAACCAGTTTCCTTACTGCCTTTTCTATGTATTCTGCAGAAATTCCAAACTTATCAGCCAGGAACTTTTTATTTCCAACCTCTCCAAAGGTATCCGGAACTCCTACCCGCCGAAATGCTGCATGACAATTCTCCGCAAGCACCTCTGCCACAGCGCTTCCAAGTCCGCCGTAAATATTATGGTTCTCTGCAGTCACAATGGCGCCTGTTTCCTTTGCACAGCGAATCACAAGCTCCTGATCCAGCGGTTTGATGGTAAACATATCTACCACACGTACCTGAATGTTTTCTTTTGCAAGCTGCTCTGCCGCCTCCAGTGCATAACCAACTTCAATACCACAGGCAATCACTGTAGCGTCCGTGCCATCTCGCACAATATTTCCTTTACCGATCTGGAACTCTTCTGTGCCGGAATAATAAGAAGTTTTTCCTTTTCTCGGAAAACGCAGGTACATCACTCCATAAGTATTTGCCATTTCCTTTAAAATCTTCTGCAAAAGATATGGCTCATCAATATCCATAATGGTCATACCCGGGAAAGATCTGTAGATCCCTATATCCTCAAAAGGCATATGGGTTCCTCCGTTGGTCTCTGCAGTAATACCCGGATCAGAGCCTATGATCTTCAGATTTGCCTTGTTATAGCAGCCTGATAAAAATGTCTGGTCCGCACATCTTCTGGAAGCAAAGGGGCCAAAGCTGTGTACAAACGGAATTTTGCCTTTTATGGACATCCCGGCAGCTACGCCGATCATATTTGCTTCCATGATCCCCATGTCAAAGGCCTGCTGTGGAAACTCCCGGAACAGCCCTGCAGTCCCCATAGCCCCTGCCAGATCTGCATCCAGATATACCACCTGCGGATTCTCATGCATCAATTCTGCCATTGTATTGTAAAAAACCTTTCTCAGCTCCTCCACAGTTATGCCTCCTCCTTTTCTTTCAGCCTTCTGTCAAGCTCCTGGTAGAAATCCGGCAGATTTTCTTTCTTTACTTCTGTAGAATGGCAGTTGGCCATCTCTTCGTAATAGCGGATGCCCGCTCCTTTCACTGTATGTAAAAGGATCACGGAAGGTTTATCCTTCACTGACTTGGCCTCCTGGATCGCCCGATAGATCTGTTCTGTATCATTTCCATTCTGAACAGAGATCACATGATAGCCAAATGCCTCAAACTTATCCTCAAGGCTTCCAAGGCAGCACACCTGATCTGTCGGTCCATCCAGCTGCTTGCCATTCACATCTACAAATGTGATCAGATTATCCAGCTTGTGATGTGCTGCAAACAGTGCTGACTCCCATACCTGGCCTTCATCCAGTTCCCCATCTCCAAGGATCATGTATACATATGAAGTTTTTCCATCAAGCTTATCTGCCAGCGCAGCACCTGCTGCCAGGGATGCCCCCTGTCCAAGGGAGCCTGTGGAAATATCCACACCAGGTGTTTTCAAACGGTCCGTGTGGCTTGGCAGGATGGTATTCCCTTTATTCAGAGTATCCAGCGCCTCCTCCGGGAAAAATCCTCTGGCAGCTAATACGGAATACATGGCCGGTCCGCAATGCCCTTTGGACATAACCACAAAATCCCGTTCTGCTTTCCCCGGATCTGCAGGATCTACATTTGCCACTCCGCTGTAAAGGACTGCAAAAGTATCTGCAATGGAAAGAGAACCTCCGATGTGACCCTTTCCTTCAGACGCAATGGCCCTTAAAATATTTTTCCTGATTTTGACTGCCAGGCGGTCTGCCTGTATTTTGTCAAAACTCATATATATCCCCCTTCCTGTTTCAAATGCTTTATTTTGATTGTTTTTGATTGTTTTGTTCTTTTCGCTTTTTAAATATTAGTATACAATCAATTTAATATCAATATGTTTTTTCTTTTTTGTTCATTTTTTTATATTTTATATAATATCGCTCATTTTCAATCATTTCAATTGACGAATCAATCACAGTAGTATATAATGATTACAGTGTAAAAAAGCTTGAACCCACCTGGGGTTGCGAAAGCGCATGGCACGAAGCAATCCCTGTAATCAAAAGTATCTGTTCATTACACAATATAATTTTTTATAAAAAGAAAGGAGTATCACATGACACACAGTGAAGTATTAAAGAAGGTAGACCACACATTACTGGCACAGACAGCCACCTGGGAGGAGATCCGTCAGATCTGTGACGACGGACTTCGTTACGGTACAGCTTCCGTATGTATTCCACCCTGCTATGTTGCTGCAGCAGCAGAATATGTACAGGGCAAGCTTCCCATCTGTACAGTGATCGGATTTCCAAACGGCAGCCATACCACCGAAGCAAAGATCTATGAAGCAAAAGATGCCATTGCAAATGGTGCATCAGAACTGGATATGGTGATCAATATCGGTGCATTAAAGGCAAAAAATTACGCCTATGTGCAAAATGAAATTGAAAAATTAAAAGAAGTATGTGATAATAAAATATTGAAAGTAATCATTGAAACCTGTCTGTTAAACGAAGAAGAAAAGATCAGAATGTGCGAGATCGTTACTCAGGCAAAGGCAGATTATATCAAGACTTCCACCGGTTTTTCCACTGGTGGCGCTACCTTTGACGACATCGCACTCTTTGCTAAATATGTTGGACCGGATGTTAAGATCAAAGCTGCCGGAGGCATCTCCTCTTTTGATGACGCTGAAAAATTCATTTCCCTTGGTGCTTCCCGACTCGGCACAAGCAGGCTGGTAAAAATAGAAAAATCCCTTTCCTGATGGGATGTAAATAAAATGGAGATGTTTATGCTAGCTACGGAACGAAAGAGATTAATATTGGATCATCTTGACCAGAATCATACTGCAACCACTCAGGCGCTTTGTGATCTTACAGGCGCTTCCCTTGCGACCACCAGGCGGGATCTGGCACAGCTTGAAGAGAACGGTTTTCTGCAGCGCACACATGGCGGTGCCCAGAAGCTGGATCTGTCTGCTGTTAATGAACAGGACGATTCCAATTATTTCCAGGTCTTCTCCTCCATCAAAATGGCGGATGACCAGTTTGAATGCAAAAATGCCATTGCACAGAAGTCTATTGACCTTATCCATTCTGGCGATATCCTTTTTGTAGGAGCCGGTTTTACAGGTTCTCTTCTCTGCCGTCACCTGAATAAGAGTGACAAGAAAGGGATTACAGTTGTTACCACCAACATTACCGGCGCACTGGAGCTTGCTTCCAATCATGACATCGGAGTTTTTCTCCTTGGTGGCAACATCCATCTTGGAAGCAATCACATTGAGACCCTGGATGAATCCATTATACAGAATCTTCGGAAGCTGTATTTTGACAAGCTGTTTTTCACTATTGATGGGGCAGACCTGGAATACGGCTATTCCATCACCAACCGGGCACAACTTCCGCTGTATAATTATCTCCTCCAGAACGTAAAGGATATTTACATGCTGCTTAACGAATCCAAGTTCAACAAACGGGCATTTACCCATCTGTGCAGCCTGGACAGTATTCCCAATGTGATCACGAACCGTAATGTACCCCCGGAGTATATTGAATATTTTAAAGAGCATAATGTGAATGTATATTTCGCATGATCATTTTTCAGGCTATTCTCCCGACAGCCGGATCATCCTAAGTGGTGGTCCGGCTGTTTTTATGTCTTGCATCCGCAAATATTTTGATATATAATGCAATTGAATTAAGCAATAAATTGAAGTAATAATTTTATTTCAGGGTTATTAATTAATATGAGCACTGAATTCACAATTTGTACTGCGCTTCAGTGCTCATAATATAAATTGTTCCGAGAGGTATTACTGATGAAAGAAACCATGCGCGGCCTGAACCAGGGGAATATCCAGAATCTGAACCGCAGCCTTTTGCTGAATCTGCTGCGGCGTGAAAAGGTATGCGCCAGAACCACACTGGCAGAGCATTCCGGCCTGAAACAGGCAACTGTTACACATATTATCAACGACTTTATGAACTGGAATCTTGTAAAGGAGGTAGGACTGCTCACCGGAGTAAAGGGGCGCCGTTCCATTGCCATCTCCCTGAACACCGAGGATCTTGCTGTAGCCGGGATCCGGATCGCCAGACAGAATTTTTCCGTAGGACTTTTTAATCTGTACGGGGAAGCTGTTATGATCCGCAGAACAAGCATTAAGCACGGCCAGAACGCCCGTGAGATCATGGATATGGTTTTCCGGGAAATGGACAAGCTGATCCGGCAATTTCCAGATAAAAAGATCCTTGCACTAGGTCTTGCCATCCCAGGCCCTTATAATAGTGTGAAGGGCAGGATTTCTGTTGTTACTGAAGTGGAAGGCTGGGCAGACATTCCGCTGAAGGATGAATTTATGGAGCATTACAAGATCCCGGTGATCATTGAAGAACATGCCAATGCAGCCGCACTGGCCCAGTTCTGGTACAGCAAAGAGACAAATAATACAGATGTACTGGTTTATGTTGCCTTTGCCCAGGGTGTTGGCGCTGGTATCGTAAATAATGGCACCCTGCTGAAAGGCTCCACTGGTGCTGCAGGAGAGATCGGACATACCACCATTGATATCCATGGTCCCCGGTGCTCCTGTGGAAATTATGGCTGTCTGGAAGGCTACTGTTCTTCTATTGCCTTTGTGAAAAAACTGAATGAAGCCTTTGGCAAAAAGGATGAACTTACTTTCTCTGATGCTGTTCTCCTGGTAAAAAAAGAAGATCCTACAGCTGTAAAGCTTTATACAGAAATGTGTGACTACCTGTCCATCGGCATCATTAATATAATCAACAGCTTTAACCCCAGAACCATTGTGATCGGAGATGAAATGGCTCATGTGAATCCCCCTCTGATGCTGGAGCGGGTGATCTCCAATGTAAAGAAAAGAATCGTTCCCCAGACAATGGAAACAACTTCTATCCGTTTAAGTTCCTATAAGCAGGACTCCATGGTTTATGGTGCTGCCATCATTGCAATTAACGATATATTCAAAAACCCTGCATACTATTTTGAGCCTGATTCCGATTCCGATGGCACAGATGGTACCCCGCACAGCCATTTCCGAAATGTGCGCTTTTCCTTATGAAAATAAAAAGAAAAACATCCCTGATCTTTATCCTGCTGCTTACGTTACTTATATCCCCTTTCTGGGAAATACCTGATAATATTCCATCTGTTACCGGAACTGTACAGGTTCAGGCAGCCGGATTTTCAGGTTGGAAAACAGGACGTACAGGGAAATATTATTATCAGAACAGCAGGAAGCTTACCGGACTTCGCAAGATCAGGGGATATTATTATGCCTTTGATTCCACCGGAAAGATGCTTACAGGCTGGCAGCACATCCGTGGGCATTATCGTTATTTTGGAAGACAGACCGGAAGGATGCGGATAAATGTTACAGTTCAAGGGAGAAAGATTGATTCTCAGGGAATCTGGACTCCTGTAGTCGTACTGGATCCTGGGCATTCCGGTGTAGTAGCTGGTGGTACGGAACCTTTAGGACCTGGTTCCACAGAGCAAAAGGCAAAGGATAATCCAGGCACGCAGGGCATAGCCACAGGTGTTCCTGAGTACAAGCTGACTCTCACCGTGGCGAAAAAGCTATCATCCCTTTTAAAGAAACAGGGCTGCAAGGTCTATCTTACAAGAAGCGATCACAATACAGCCAGAAGCTGCAGACAGCGGGCTGCCATTGCCAACCGTAAAAAGGCAGGTGCCTATATCCGTATCCATGCAAACAGCTTTACCTCCCAGCAGGCCGTTGGAGCACGTACTGTGTGCGTAACTGCTGCCAACCCTTATCTTACCTCAAAGCAGATAAAAAGCAGCTATGCTCTTTCAGAGGCTGTTCTGAATGCCTATGTAAAGAGTACCGGCTGTTTTAAAGAAAAGGTATGGGAAACTGACACCATGACCGGAAATAATTGGAGCCAGGTTCCTACTACCCTGATCGAACTTGGATATATGTCAAATTCCGATGAAGACCGGCTGATGCAGACTTCTGCTTATCAGCAGAAAATGATCCGGGGGATTTCAAACGGTATCCGTACATTTTTCCTGAAATAAATTTATAGTTTTTGTATTTTTCTGTCCAGATAATAAAAGCACAGACCTTACCATCGGCCTGTGCTTTTTATTATCTGAATTTATTGATTACAGATCTTTTTTCCTTACTCCTTACAATTACAAATCTGTCTTTTTCTTTACAATTACAAATCTGTCTTTTTTCTTGCAAGTTCAAACTCTGCTTCGATCTCTGCAGACGGTTTCTTTGTAAGAAGGCTGACTACCACGATCATAAGGGTTCCAACCAGGAATGCGGGAAGCAGTTCATAGATCCCCCAGACACCGCCCATTGGTTTGATCAGGTATTTCCATACAAAGACCATAACTCCGCCGGAGATCATACCTGCAACTGCACCTGGGAATGTTGCCCTCTTCCAGAACAGTGCACACATAACTACCGGACCAAAGGCAGCGCCAAATCCTGCCCATGCAAAGGATACAATACCGAAAACAGAACTGTCCGGATTCTTTGCAAGGAACAGACCAAGAACTGCGATCACGATTACCGTTGCCCTTGCAGCGATCATGCTGGCCTTCTGGGACAGCTTCAGATGAAATGCCTCCTGCAGCAGGTTCTGTGAAACACTGGAGGATGCTGCCAGAAGCTGTGAGTCTGCTGTGGACATGGTACTTGCCAGGATACCTGAAAGGATCAGGCCTGCAAGCAGAGCAGGGATAATACCATAACCGGATAACAGATCAGAAATCCTTACGATAATAGTCTCTGTGTCAGCTCCGTGAAGTGTATCAAGAATACCTTTGCTGCTCAGTGCCCGTCCTGCGATACCGATCACAACAACAAGAGCCATGGAAATGGAAACCCAGATGGAAGCAACCCTTCTGGAAAGCTTCAGCTTTTTCTCATCCTGGCTCGCCATGAATCGAAGCAGGAAATGGGGCATTCCAAAGTATCCAAGTCCCCAGGAAACTGTAGTAATAATATGTAAGAGTGTATATGGCTCACTTGTTCCTGTCTCCTCCAGGTATGTGCTTCCAAAGGAAAGATATCCAGGAAGGGATTTGGCATTGTCAAGCACTGCGCCAATACCGCCTGCCTGTACAGTAGCAAAAATAAGAACTGTCATAATAGCTACTGTCATAATAATACTCTGGATCAGGTCTGTGATAGAGGCTGCCAGAAAACCGCCGGTAGCTGTATATCCTACGATTACAAGGGCTGAGATCACCATTGCAGTCATATAGTCCATGCCAAACAGAGAGGAAAAAAGCTTACCGCAGCCAGCAAAACCAGCCGCTGTGTATGGTACAAAAAATACAATGATCACCACTGCTGCAATGGCTGATAAAATGCTTCTCTTGTCATGGAATCTGTTTGAGAAAAACTGGGGAAGTGTAATAGATCCTGTGATCTGGGAATATCTGCGGATCCTTCTTGCTACCAGAAGCCATGCAAGATAGGTACCTGCTGCCAGTCCAATGATCGTCCAGCCAACATCTGCCACACCGGAAAGGTACGCAAGTCCCGGAAGTCCCATTACCAGGTAACTGGACATATCGGAAGCTTCAGCACTCATAGCTGTTACAAAAGGCCCAAGCTTTCTTCCTCCAAGGAAGAAGTCAGATGTGGAAGATGTCTTCTTGGCACAATGAAATCCAATGGCCAGCATCCCCGCAAGATACAGAAAAATCGTAATCAAAATACAAATGGTTGCCTGCGTCATAATAACTCCTCTTTCTTTTCCATATTTTGGTGCCACCGCCTACCACCTGACGGCAAAAATCTTATCTCCTTACATGATGATAAAATTTTCTTCTTATTTTAACACGATTCTTTACATAAGAAAAGCACTTTTTTACTGTATTGCAGGAAAATTTTCATTTTGTACCGTAAAAAAGTATTTCTCACAAAAAGATCGGGATGTAATAAAATAATATTGGAAGCATGCAGACTTATGTGAATTTGGATTTTTACCCCTGGTATCATAAATTATTAAGCATCTGTACACTACAAATTTTATTTTGTTTATGATATAATCCAGAAATAAAGCAGATACAACCGGAAACATACTTTTTATTGAAGATTCCGGCACAAAAGAACATTTTCAGATATGGATTTCCTTCTGAAACCTACGAAAAGGAGTGTTTCCATGAGACATACAGATGAAATAAAAATAGCAGTAAGCGCTGCACTGTTCTGCGGTGTTATGCTTCTGATCTATGTGGTGGTTCCCCAGAGCATCCGGATCCCTACTGCCACTACTACATTAAAAGAAGCCCCGGCAACAGCTGCCGAGGCCGAAGCTGCCACAGGCAGCACATCCTCTGAATCTGAGTTTCCGATCTATAACCAGGAAAGCAATTATCAGGACAATACCTCTGATGGTGATACGTCCACAGATAATACCTATACCCCTGACACACCATCCACTGACCCGGATACCACTACTCCGGATGGTGCTTCTGACGAAGTGATCGATGATACCGTAACCGGTGACGATACCTCCTGGGATACTCCTTCTGCAGATGACACTTCCAGTGGTGATGGTACTACAGATACTTCCGGAGATACCTCCGGTGACACATCTGGTGATACTTCTGCAGATACCACGGTTCCCAGCGATAATGTGATTGACGATTACGCAGAATATTAATATAAAGATCCGGACAATATCGTTTTAACCACCAACACTTTCTCCGGATTCTATTTCAAGACCTTCAGGAAGCTAAAGGGCTTATCATCCTTCAGAAAATGCATCAGCATGTACGCACACATGATGGATACCCTTTCTTCCCGGAGGATTCTTTTTACCTCCTTGCGGTCTGCAAGCACCACCTGGATCTCCTCAGATGCCTCCTGGGCATCTGTGCTCACTGTACCACTGGCATATCCGTATACTGCAGCGCAGGCTTCATCTGACATCCCTACAGAAGTAAAATAAGGCTTCTGATATGCCTCATCTACTTCCAGGGGAGTAAGAGTCAGTCCTGTCTCTTCATACAGTTCACGTACTGCACTGTCATGATAATCTTCTCCCTTTTCTACCAGTCCTGCCGGGAATTCATAAGCATAAGTCCCAATAGGATACCGGTACTGGCGGATCAACACAACCCTGTCCCTTTTTTCTCCATAAAGACTGTAAATGATCACTCCATCTGCAGGATTCTCACCTGTGGAAAGTTTTAATTCCTTCTCTGTCTTTGCCCTGGATGCCACATAGTAATCCACAGGTGTATTATGAATACTGGTTGCCTTTACATTATAAAGATTCAGGTAAAGGTTATCTGTCATCTTCTTTACCTGGTTGATCTTTCCCATATTGACCTCTTTTCCCTGTATCAGTCACCTCGCAGGACCACACGGATCCTCTTGTAGATAAAGAATACGATCACTGATACAATTGTATATTTCACTAAATTAAACGGAACAATGATCAGTGCTACAAAGCCCAGAAGACTGTTTACAGAGCTGTGCACAGCTGTTCCCATTTCCACAAACGCCTGTACCGGCATACCAAATGCCTTACCGTAAGCCGGAAGCAGTACAAATGCATTGATAAAGCATGCCAGGATCGTAGTGAGCAGTGTACCTGCAGCCATACCAGCCACTGCATGCTTTCTTGTCTTTACATGATGATATCTGTACAGAAGACCTGCCGGAACTACATAAGCACATCCAAACAGGAAGTTAGCCACATCTCCTACTCCTGCAGTCATGGTTCCCTTTGTAACAAGGTGCACAAGAATCTTCACCAGTTCCACAAGTACGCCTGCCAGAGGTCCCATGGCAAAAGAACCGATCAGCACCGGAATCTCAGAGAAGTCCATCTGGTAAAAAGATGGCGCCAGAAATGGGATGGGAAATTCAAAATTCATCAGAACTCCTGCCACTGCTCCCAGCATTGCCACCTGTACGATAGTCCTTGTACGGCTTCTCTCCATTGCGTTTCCGCTTCTTAATACCTGTTCACTCATTAAAATCTCTCCTTTGAAATTATTCTGAAAGAAAATTCCCAGTGGAAGATGTATCTTATAACGCCTGCCAAAGGCTGACTTTACAGATACATGGTAACAGAAAAGCCCCGGAATCTCTTCCGGGGCATCACGCACTTATCTTCGTACATAATCATACGTATCTGTGTGTTCTTCTCTCATCCAGACTATACTGTCGGTCCTGGAATCTCACCAGGTCAGCCGCCTTAAGCGGGTCGCGGACTATACCGCCGGTAGGGAATTTCAGAATTCGTTCTCTGATCACCCTGCCCTGAAGAAATTTTCTTTTTACATGCTGGATTATAACCCATTCATCTGCTGATTTCAATAGGTCTTGCCATTTTTTATTATTTTTTTCTCGCAATTTCGTATTTTGCCATTTTTTGAAAATCTTTTTTCCTGGCAGCCTTCCTGGTGCGTCTGTAAAGTTCCTCCATAAAGGCTGTATCTTCTTTGGAAAGCCCCCTGAAACCGTAATTTGCCTCAAGAACAAGCAGTTTCATTTTCTCTGCTTCTTCCAGATCTGTGAGAACACCTGCATCCAGAAGATATTTTGTGACCTGGCCTTCTGTCTCCGTATATTCCTTAGGCATGCCTGCATGTATCAACAGCTGATAAACAGATCTGTATAATGCCTGTACTCTTCCGGCAGGAGGCAGTCCAATGCCAAGCCTGCACTTCCGTCTTTTTCTCTGCTTTGCAAATAAAAGCCATCCTGCTGTCAGTACCAGGATCACTGCTGCAGCTGTCAGTATCTGGTCAAAATGGCCGGATATCCAGTCAAGTATCCCAATTCCTTTTCCCTGGTCTTTATTATCCTCTGCTTTTGTGTCCTCCTCAGGAACCGCTGCCTGATCCTGCACATCTGTATCAGCCTCTTCTGCCACCTCTGCTTCCATGCCAGGTGTCACTTCCACTGGTGTCCATCCAAGAAATGGCTGGTAGATCTCCACCCATGCATGGGCATTGCTATCTTCCAGAACCGCTGTATAATTGCCATTCCCATCTGCTGAAAAAATCTCTTTTGGAGCTGCATAGCCAACCACATATCGGGCAGGTACACCAAACAGTCTGAACATCATGGTAGCGGCTGCCGCAAAATGCATGCTGTAGCCTTCCTTTGTATCATACAGAAATTTTTCCACAAAATCCTGTCCTTCAGGAAGCTTATCCACATCCAGTTCATAGGAACACTGGCTTACCAGCCTTTTTACCACATACTGCCGGATCTCTTCATATTCATCTGCAATATCCCAGTCCGGGCGCACATCTCCCATATCCGACTGGCCCCAGTGCTCTTCTTCTTTTTTCTGGGCACATTCCTTTTTCAGGTGCTCCAGCCCCTGCTCCGGCACCTGCAGGTCACGGGTATCACAGTAAGCCCTGTAAGAGGCCTCCGTCTCATTCAGCACACCATCTGTATTCTCACCGTCACGATAGCTCTCCATTGCCTCTTTGTAGGCATCCCGCCAGTAAAATGAAAATATATCATCCTGAGCCGTCTGACCGCCTACATAACCATCTCCGCCGTAGATCTGGTAATTATCATTTAAAAATGCATTATAAGGCACATATGTATATTGTGTGTTGGCATTCAGATTTTCCACTGTGATCTGCGCTGCTGTCACTGGCTGGTCTGCTGTTTTTTCATAATACATCATCCGCAGAAATGGCAGGTTCTGAATATATACAGCGGAATCCCCTTCTGTATTCCATGCCACCGCAGTATCCTGGAATACTTCTCCGTCACCAGGTTCAAAGCTGCTGCCTGTGTAAGTTTCTCCAACAAAGCCTTTCAGATAAACGGTTTCCTTGGGCTTCTGGCTGCTGGTTACTTTCAGTGCATCCACACCTGTAAAATAATATCCATCCACAGCACCTAAAACACCGTTTTCTACTCCTCCGCCTACACCTTCAATAGAAAGGTTCAGATTTCCTCCGAAGATTTTCGGCAGGATCTGCCAAAGAGACTGGAGAAGGCGGCTCTGGATCCTTGTTCCTGCTTTTGACATCTGAGGGATCTGGGTACCGGACAGCGGTCTTGCAACGCACCAGGCAGGCACAGAAACCGCCAGGGCGATCACCACAGCTGCAACCCCGCACTTCCATCCTGAAAGATGGCTCCTTGCAGCAGTAAAAATCAGCAAAAGGATCATCAGAAGCAAATAAAGCCACACACTTCCCGGCCTTCCGCCTGCTGCTCCTGTAAGGGCAAATACTGGAAAGAACACAGCCAGCACTGGCAGCCATTTCTGTTCTTTTACCATAAAGACTCCCAGGATCCCTGCAAGTATAAAAATAAGCACCAGGAAAAACAGGTCTGTTCCACTGCCTGAAGCATCAAATGTATTCAGATTTCCTGAATACGCCTGATTGATCTTCCGGATCACACTGTTGGCTGTGCTGTAAAAGCCACGGATCAGAGGATCCTGTAAAAAGAAGCAAAAGCCGCCTAAAAGCACCACCAGTCCAAGACCTGCAAGAAACCTTTTTCCATTCAGGCGCTGATCCATATAAAACCAGGTAAAAAACAGGCTGAAAACTGCCATACCGATCATCAGCATCCAAAATGTTACAGGAATTGAAAATGCAGAAACTATTCCTCCAATAAGAACAAAAACAGCCAGAAAAAGTGCCAGAAATGAAAAAAGAAAGTTCTTTTTCCCTGTTCCCTTTTTCCTCTCATCCTGTACATGAGAAGTATCAAACACCAAGATTTCCATACATCTGATCTCCCACACATATTTCCCCAGTTGTCAAAATCCGCACCGGCAAAACATCTTTTTCCTTTTCCGTAAAAATCCCTTCTTTTGCCTCTTCTGCCTTGAAATAAGGAATCAAAAGAAGCTCACGTAATCCCTGATACAGGGAATCCGGATCTTCAACCATATACTTTTCCATATGATCCTCTGTCATCCAACAAAATTCAAAGGCAATCTGATTTTCTACAAAATAATTGCCAAGGGATGCTGCCAGATCCAGGAACCTGTCTTTATCCTCTGCTGTAAACTTATCCGGATCTTTTACACGGGTATCCAGAAAGACCGGAACCCGAAGATCCATAGGCATACTGAACTCTTTTACCAGAAGATCTTCTGCCTTTGCACTAAGCTTCCAGTGGATATTTTTCATTGCATCTCCCCTCTGGTAGACTCTTGTGTCAAAGATCTCCTGGCTGTCAGAGCCAAGCCCTGCAAGAACATTTTCCCACTGTTCTCCCTGTTCTGCTCCATTTTCAGGCTCTTTTTCAAGAACAAGGGGATGAATCTGGGGAAGTACGGCAAAAGCGCCTTTTAACAGAGGCACAGATATTTTCCCATAAAAAAGTCCCAGATAATCGTAAACCCGCAGTTCACGGATCTGCACCTTTACAATCCCACAATGCACAGGCTGCACCTGAAACTGCCATTTATCTTTTCCTTTTCCGCTGGCAGCCACATGTACTGTTTTCCTGCTTTCCTGCCCCTCTGCCACAGGATCGGACAGTATAACTCCTGCCTGTATGTCCGGCACTGGAAAAGCCATTGGATTATGGATCTTCAGCACTGCTTTTTCGGTATCTCCCCTGAAAATAAAAGGCTGATCCAGTTCCAGCTCTGTTTTTATTTTTTTTGCTGCCAAATGCGCCCACACTGCCATAGAAATGGCAAACAGGATCTCAAAGAACAAAAGGAACCAGGAAAATCCGCTGCCATTTACAAGCACTCCAAAAAATGTAAGCACAATCAACAAAATATAGAAAATCTTTCTCTTCATCAGCCTTTCTCCGGGCGAGGCTGCTTCACAGAGGTAAGGATCTCCTGGATGATCTTTGCGGCAGCCCCATGATTCATGCCAGCTCTGGAACTTGTTTTCAGACGATGGACAGCTGCAGTCGGAAATACCTGCACCACATCTTCCGGAAGCACGTACTCCCTGCCTTCCATATATGCATTCGCCTTTGCCAGCTTTGTAACTGCAAGGGCACCTCGGGTACTAAGTCCCAGTGTTACCAGTTCATGCTTTCTGGTGGCATTTACAAGCTCTATAATATAAGAACAGATCGTTGGGTGGACGAAAATCCGTGCTGCAGCTCCCTGCATCTGTTTCAGTTCCTCTCCGTCTGTAACAGCGCTGACAGCCTCCAGGGGACGGATTTCTGACTGTGCCATAAGGATTTCCATTTCATCCTCAGGAGCCGGATAGCCCATCTCAATACAGATCATAAAACGGTCCAACTGGGACTCCGGAAGCATCTGGGTTCCTGCAGAACCGATAGGGTTCTCTGTGGCGATCACCACAAAGGGATCCGGTACTTTCCTGGTAACGCCGTCTACTGTAACCGTGCCTTCCTCCATTACCTCCAGAAGGGCTGACTGGGTCTTTGCTGAAGTACGGTTGATCTCGTCTGCCAGAAACAGGTTGCACATTACAGCGCCAGGCTGATACACAAATTTTTCGGTTTCTTTTACGTACATGGAAAAGCCGGTAATATCTGAGGGCAGTACGTCTGGCGTAAACTGGACACGGTTCTGCTTAAGGCTCATTGCCTTTGCAAAAGCCAGTGCCATGGAGGTTTTACCTACTCCCGGAATATCCTCGATCAATACATGGCCGCCTGCTAAAATGGCAGTCATCACCTGGCGGATGCATTCGTCCTTTCCCAGAATTACCTTGCGTACTTCCTGCATGATCCTGTCTGCATTTGTATTTTTCAACGTATGTTCCTCCCGTTTTGTTCTTTTTGTAATCTCAATTATTTTCTGGATTTATTTCTTCTTATTTTTATGGTGTCTACGGATCAAAATCACAAGGATAAGAATCACCTCTGCAGCCACAACTCCTGCCATCATAAACAGGAACCAGGGCCATACGTCCACGATCCGTCGTGCCATTGCTGCAGGTCTGAGCTGTGATACAGTTTTGCTGTTTTCTTCTCCTGTATACTCAACCCTATGTCCACGCACCAAAAGCCTGTGACTGTTAATGGCGTATGGGGTACATGTAACCAGGGTAACGTAATCTTCTCCCTGTACTATATCAAGGTCGCTTGTATCATCCGGATCTACAACTTTGATCTGGTCTACCTGATAAGCAAGGATCTCGTCCAGTACATGGATGTAAAACTGATCCCCTTCTTCTACTTTATCCATATCTGTAAAAAGCTTGGCTTCCGGAAGTCCTCTGTGTCCGGTAAGCACACTGTGAGTGCTTTCGCCTCCCAGCGGAAAAGAAGTTTCCGGTACATAGCCTACGCCTTTTGCAAGAACTTCCTGGGAGGTTCCGTAATAAATGGGCAGGTTTACATCAATAACCGGTATGGTCAGGTAACCGATCACATCGCCGATTTCCATCATGGTTTTGTGGATACCGCCGTCCGTGTCATTACCATCTGCATCGGTGCTGTCACCGTTCTTAGCCGCTTCTGCGGCTTCTTTTACTGCTTCGCTTGTTTCGTCCTGGACCACAGCGTGTCCAAGCTGCTGGTTATATTGCTTCATGGATTCTTTTACTGCATCTATTTTTTCTTCGTCCATGTCCTGTACCTGGTCGTTATAATCTTCTATTGCCTCTGATGCGTTTTTCTGGGCAAGGATATTGCTGATGATCGGGTATGCGGTCAGGCCCAGGCCTGCCAGGATCAGGATCAGGCTGAATATTGTGACCAGTCTTGGTTTTTTCATCGTTTGTTTCACCATCCATCCGGGGTATCTGATTGTGTATCGTTTTGATATCTTGGTCAGAAAACCTTTTGTTTTGTCTTACATATTTTTAAATTTTACCACAAATCAATGATTACTGCCATGCAACATATTCGTGAAAAATATTAAAAAATTCATATATATATAAGCACGAAAGAAATTCCAGTTTCGTTCCTGTCACAGGCAGAAAAGAGATGTTTATATATCAGGGCTTCGTTTTCTGCCTGTAACGAACGCTACTTATTCTTGATGATTATATATTAAAAGAGTAAAATTTCCCTTGACAAATTTCGCCAAAAATCGTACAATAAAGATGCTTGAAAAAGCAATACTACTTAAGATGATTTATTAAACCACAAAAGATAATCTAAGAATACATAAGAGATATTCCGAAATACTTTCGATGATATTTCAGAAAATACCCAAGATAAACAACAGCCGGTTCTACTGATTTCAGTGTACCGGCTGTTTTAAAAATCCTCCGTTCTGCATTTGCTGCAGCCGGAGGATTTTCTTTCACATATCAGTTTTCGTTCAAAGAGTTATATGCATAACATCTTGGCCGTATAACTTCATATGCTTCTTATTTTGCTGTTTTCTTTCTGGAAGCAGTGATCACAACCACACCTGCCAGTACAAGTGCAAATCCGATCACGCTGAACAGTACAGTACCCATACCACCAGTTACAGGAAGTGTGAAGCCTTTCTTGTTGACAACAGTCTGGATCTGGATACCATCGGAATCAGCATTTCCATTTTTAAACTCTGTCTTTGTTACTTCATGCTTCACTAATGTTTTTACACCATTTACATCTGTATAATACTCATCCCTTGTAGTTGTAGTATAGGTAATGCTCAGTTTTACTTCTACAGGTCCTTTCAGAAGATTATAACCTTCATTTGTTTTTGTCTCTACCAGATAGTATGTTCCATTAGCAAGACCTGACATTGAAGCTTTACCTTCACTATCCGTTGAAAGATCACCAATCTTGAGCCAGCTCTTTGTAGTATTAAGGCCTTTTGCCTTTGCGTCATCGCCGGTAATAGCATTTGAAGTGCCTGCTGTTACTTCTTTATATACTTCAAAGCTAACATTTGCAAGAGCTTTTCCATCGCTGCTTTCTGCTTTCTTTAATACCTGAATCGTAAAGGAATATACGGTTGCTGTATCTGTAATCTTGTCTGTTGTAGGTGTACCAGGTGTGTTCGGGTTACTTCCATCATTAGAATCTGGAAGAATTTTGTTGGAGTATTCCAGTTCCGCAGTATTCGGATTACCTTCTGTAGTTGTCTTAGCTGTTGAAAGTAATTCTGCCTTATAAGTTATGGTAATGTTCTTTCCTGCATAAGCTTTCATCTTTGTAGGATCAAATGTAACTTTAAATCCATTACCATCCTTTGCAACATTATAAGCATCTTTTGAAATTGCTGTATCATTTTCTTTAATTTCAACTGTATCTACTTTATCCTCCAGATTGCTAGGAGTATCTGTAAGGGTAAATGTTTTCAGTTTATCAATATTTTCCGGTACAGATACTGTGATACTGTATGGAACCAGATCTCCAATACTGTAATCAGCGTCCTGACCCAATGTACCATCTTTTTTCTGAACCTTCTTAGTCATATCAGGTTTATCATTCTTTACAGTAATAGTGATATTATTTTCTGTCTTACCATTATATGTGATTTTTCCATCAGCACCTACTACAAACTCATAGGTAGTAGCACCATCCATAATATAACCATCATTATTGCCGCGGTTGGTCTCAATAAAACGATATGTACCCTGTGAAAGACCATCTACATTAATCTGACCATTTGAATCTGTAACAAGTGTTAATGCAGCACCAGTGCTTTCATTTGTTGTCACATTTGTCCATGATGATCCATTCTGTTTCTGAAGTACAAAAGTTACACCTGCAAGCTTTGTATTATTTTTTCCCTCTTTTTCCAGTGTAACACCACCATATGTAGTCTTATTCTTCGGGAAAACATGTACATCATATAACCAGTCATCTCCAGACTTAAGTGTCATTGGAATAGATACAAGGAATGGTGCTACAGGAGTAGTAACCTTGTCCGGTGTTGTAGTCTCAATAACTACATAAAATCCAAGTTCAAGATTCTCAAATTTAGCTGTACCATCTGCTGCCGTTTTCTGTTCGTTACCTACTTTATTACTTTCATATGCAGATTTAATTTTTCCATTTTCAACATAGGGGTCTACACTTGGCAGATCTGTTGGATTTTCACTGTAATAATCCTTCAGTGCATTTACATCTGCCACTTTATAGATTGTAAATCCTGCTCCTTCCAGTGCTTTGGCACCAGCTGGTACCTTTGCACTGTCTGAGGCTTCACCTGTTCCAATCACTCCACCTGTTCCATTATATTCATACTTGTGAATAGTAATAGAACCTGTTTTGGTTGTGTCGATCACTGGTGTTTTGCCTGCTGCAAAAGCAGGTATTGACATACTTCCCAGCATCATTGCGCCGGTAAGGAGACCGGCAAGAAGTTTTTTGAATTTCTTCATACTCATATCCTCTCTCTCATTTTCTTTTTATACAGCGTTTCTGTTTTCCTGTAAGTTTTGTTATAAGCATTCGCTGTTTTTATATCTCTCACACATTTATTGTTGCACCATCTGTCTGCTTCTTAGCGGTCAGGAAGCTTTGCCCTCCTTTCTCCGCTTTTGTAACAGATAAATGATTACAGCCAGTCCGATGAGGATCCCACCGGAAAATCCAAGGATCAGTCTGCTCCAGCTTCCTGTTGCAGGAAGGTTGAATTTCTTCTGATCCGCAACCTGAATGGTAATGGTATCTCCCTGCAGACTATTAAAGACTTGATTGTCATCTACAAGAATCGAATTACCCTTTCGGTTAAGTACTACTTTGATTGGGGAAGCCAGAAGGCTGTACCCATCTGGAGCCTGAATCTCTGTGATCTGATAAGTTCCATCCTCCAGATCTTCAAATGCTGCCAAACCAAGGCTCTCTTCTGGTGTTGCAGCGGTTGTAGCCTCACACGCTGCAAAACTACTATCCACGCTGCCGTTGTCCAGAAGCTTCTCCAGACGGAACTTGGCTCCTGCCAGCTTCACCACATCGCTTCCTGATGTACCTGCCTGAATCTTCAGGATCTGTATCCTTGTCTTTGGAAGCTGATATGTATTGGTAATGATCTCTTCTCCTGCATTTGCAGCAGAAAAATCAATCTTATCTTTGTTATAGGATACTGCAAACCTGCCCTCTGAAAGCTGGATCGTATTTTCATTTTCAAGCGGTGTAACTGTACCATCAGCGCTTACACTGACCTCCACCACACGGTACTGCCATTCTGTTCTGGAAGTGATCGTATAGTCTACATATTTATCCAGTCCTGTAAATGAAGTCTGCCAGCGGTCAGCATACATGTCATAGGCAATCTCTGCATAGCTGTTTGCATTGCCATCTGCTGATGCCCATGCATCTGCATCAGATGCCCTTCTCTGAAGCTGTACATAGATCTTCTCTGGAAGATCTCCTGTATATGCGCTTCCGCCTGCGTTCTTCCACAGCTTTTCTACGGAAATGTCTACAACAGGCTTTAATGTATTCCTGAAGACTGTCTCTACTGTTGCTCCGGCAGATGTGATATCTCCGTGTACTACTGTTGTTCCCTTGTCCTGAACTGTTCCGTTTAACAGGATGCTGTCCAGTGTAGAACCATCATTAGTGGAAATCTCTTCTACTGTAAAGAATGTCCCTACCGGAATCCCGGTGATCACCTGTTCCGCATCTGTTCCACTGCCATCCATGGTAAGGGTAATTTCCTGTGTAATAGGACTTTCTTCCAGACCCAGCCCACCAACATTGGTAAATGTAATACGGAATTTATAGGTTCCGCCTAATAACTCACCATATGCAGCCGTTTTCCTGATCTTCAGGCTGCCGGTCTTTACAGAATTGTAAAAGACTGCTTTCAGCTTTGTTGCTGCTGTTGTGTTATCAGGGCTTGCGTAAGAGCGGAATACAAAAGTATTTCCACTTGGTTTTGTGCCATTATATGCATTATCCTGTTTCTGTCCGTCTGAATCATTTCCGGTAAGCTTTGCCTCTGTTCGTCCATCGTTGATGGCTGTGCCGGACTGGTTCACCATACCTGGTACAGGGCTTGCATTAGTAACAGTCTTTCCGCTTCCCATTCCTGCAACTGCCTGTCCGTTCTCATACATGGTCCAGGTAGTATCAAACAGATTGGAATCCACTTCCTCCTGAAGAGCTATATAGCTTCCTCTTCGGAACTGATCTTTAAAGGTAACTGTTTCCTGATCCTGAAGTACGAACTCTCCATCTTCACCGATCACACGTGATTCTCCATTGGATGAAGTATAGGCAGCTCCCTCCGGGATTTTCAGCTGACCGCTTGTAGCAGAGCCATAATCCGGGATCTCATACTGCTTTGTAACAAATCCTGTAGGACCTGAAACCTCAACCGTAGGTCTGAACACAAAATCCTTCAGGTAAAAATCTCTTGGATAATTATATCCGAAGAGTATCTTTTTCAGCTTTGTCTTGTCAAAGCCGCTCCAGGACATTTTGCTCAAATCCAGTTTTACTGTTACCCATGAATTATTCTTCATGGAAACAGATCCATAGGTACGTCCGGAAAGTGTTTCTTTTCCAAGATTGCCTCCCGTCTTTCCATTACTGTCTACAAGCTGCAGATACATATTGGACAGGGACGGTGTATCGCTGTACTTATAATAGAATTTGAATTCCAGATAAGCCATCTTGGAAATATCTACTGTATTTGCCAGGGTCAACTCACCATATCGCTTATCCCTGTAATTGCTGCCCACATCCTGTTCTTTTGCATACCAGTGCAGACTGCCCTTAAGATTACCGTCATCGTTAGTATCCACTGTAAATGTATTGTTTGGATGGCTTGGTGCCACTGAATACTCCTGCTCTGCGATCTTCACTGGCTGCGTAGCCTCTGAAGAAACTACATCCGTTGTTCCGTAATGGGTTGCCAGATTTTTGATGGAGAAATTAAACAGGGATGTATTTTTAAACAGATCACTGAACAGGCTGTTTACCTGTGTAGTATCTACCTGTTTTTCCACCTGCAGCTGATTCTCATCCGGGAAGTTGAAAGTAACCTTCATATTGGACTCCCACATACCACGCTCCATATAGAACATGGTCAATGTATGTTCATCTGTTTTCTTTCCCTTCAGGGTAAAATCTGTAACTGTGGCGGGATTTGCATTACCTGCACTTGCCTTTACATCACTGACCGTTGCCTTCAAAGTAGCAAAATCAAGAGTTCCTGTAGCAGGGCTGTGAGCGCCTCCCACATCCAGTGCAAGCTTTCCGTCAATAAATACCCACACATCATCATCACCAGAGAACTGGAATTGGATAGGTACTTTATTACCATTTTTATCTGTAACCTTTCCATCCTCAGTAAGTCTGAAGTTAAATTCCAGCTTAGTACCAAAACCATAGTTGTATGTATTGGCTTTTCCCTGATTGGTAGTTTCATTAAATGGGAAGAAACCACTTACTCCCTTTCCTTGGCTGGAACTGTCCATATTTTCACAGTTTCCATACAAAGAACCTGGATTCTGCAGGTGATATTCTCCGGTAGTGGAGTCCTGTCTCATCAACAAAGTAGTCTTACTGCTGTCAAATACCCAGTACTTAACACCATTGTTATTCAGATCTTCCTGCTTGAAAGGAAATGCCACATTATGGTAAACTTCTCCGATCACAGCATTCTTGCTGTTATTTCCCAGCAGGAAATCCTCATTGAACAACGGAAGGGTTGCTCCTTCTTTTGTTGTTACCAGATTTCCGCCTCCCAGTGTATCACTGACAAGACCTTTGGCTATCCTTGCATATGAGCCATTGCTGTTTCCGTTAATATCAATTGTTGAGTTATTTGTCGAAAAGAAATTATTATAATTATTATATCCGTACAGATTCAGCGTCGATGCAATATCTGCAAACCTTGTACCCCAATCTCCCCAACTTGGCTGAAAATGTCCCATGTAAATAGGAATTGCCGAACCATTTGCCTGATAGTAATCACTAAGTGCCTGGTTGAACTCACGGAATGTTACCCAGTTTCTCTGACTTACAACATTATCTGTATTATAGGTATCACGGTTACTTCCGTTTAACTCATAGTCTGTATAATAATCATAAAATGTGGAATTTACATACAGGGTATCTGAATCCCTGGTAAACGTATCTTTCTTAACATCCACCACATCTCTGTTTCCGGTTTTCTTTGCTTCCGCATTCCGGAGGGTGTATACTTCATCCCAGTAACCATCACGAGTTCCTCCATAAACAGAGGTATCGCCAGTATCTGCATAGAAACAGGGATTTACCAGATCTGTTGGGATAGTAAGCTTAACTGTACTCTCACCATGACCTCCAACATTGTCAGCGCTGGTAAGATCAAAAGCAGCAAAAGTAATATTTGTATATCCTTCCGGAAGATCAGCCTTATATACGTCCTTCCAGGTATGTCCATTTTCAGAATGGGAGGATACAAGGGTCATATCCCCTTTCAGGTCACTCTTCCCTGAACCTGTTGCATAATATTTAAAAGTTCCATCCTGTGCAGGTATGCTATAGGACTGCCCCTCATCTGTACTGCCCAAATAGGATAACTTGGAATAGGTAGCATCGAAATAAATAGTTCTGCTTCCCAGCACACCCCAGATGGAATTCTCAGCTGTGCCTGCGTATTTATAGCAATCTGTGGAATTGGCCACATAGAGTACACTCTCTACTCCGTCTTCCCCAACACCCTGTCCATAGAAATTGGAATAGGTATCGCCTAGTATGTTTCCGGAAGCATCTGTAAACTGTACATAAGAACATTCCTTTGCTGGAATGGTAACAGAATAACCGTTTGCCTTTCCACTTGCATTTCCTGTCATCTTAACTGACTGTACAAGCTGCAGATTTCCACTGCTGTCCTTCTCATAAAAGACTGCATTCACCCCTGAAAGAGATGTGCCTGTCTTGTTTTCAAAATACATCAGTTTCCCTGCAAAGGAAGTATGATTATTTGGATCAAATGGTGTGTAAGCCAGCCATGTTTTGGTTGTGGAATCATACAGCTTGCCAAGAAATGCACTTTCATCCATCCAGCTGTCAATGGCTTTATGCTCTGCCTGCCATTTATCTGTCCAGGCCTGAAAATACAGCTTTGCAAGACCGCCGTACTTGTTAATATCACTGGTTACAGCAAGAGCATATACCTTCAGTCCATTGTAGTAACCATTGGTATCTGTCATGTCTACGGTTGACTGCACATTAGCACCATCACCGCTTTCTCCTGCCTGTGTCCAGGCTTTCACTTTGTAGCTCTTATTGATCCAGTCGGACGGTACTGTAAAGTACACAGTTCCTGTAGAGGCCTGGGTAGCCCATGCCAGTGTAAGGGCTGTGGCTCCGCTCTCCAGTACGCTGATCAGCTTCTTGCCTTTATCCTCTGTGGAGTTATCTGCTGTCTCATCCTGAGAAGCCTGATCCTGGTTTTCTATGTTTTCGCTGTCCACAGGAATGGATCCCGGAACTGCCGCCAGCACATCCAGATCTGTGTTTGCTTCTGACTGCTGGTCTTCCACATCCTGCAGGCTGGTTTCCTGCAATGCCTCCGGCTCTATGCCGATGGTCTTGCTGTAATTTTCTTCCTGTGCATTGTAGGTAATGCCTACATAAAAATCAGCGGTATCCCCAGCCGGAAGCTGGAATGTAAGATAATCCTCTGAATCGTTCTGAACTCGTGTAACTGTCAGATCTCCATCTGTCAATCCTGCCGGAATCACACTGCTGTCAGATGCTTCATTACTTAATGCTTCCTCTTCGGTCTTTCCTGTAGAAATCTGAAGGCCTGATATAGGAAGTCCTGATCCCATATCTTTCAGATCCAGCTTTACAGTGCTGTCTGCGGTTGCATCTGCCTGCAGGTCCTGGGCTGTTACATGTACTCCGTAACGCTGACCGGAAAGAGCTGTTTCTGTATCCTGTAAAGTGTTGTCTGTATTTTCATCAGATGCAGTCTCCTCTGCATCCTGACAGACATCCTCCAGCGTCTTTGTCATTGTAATACGTACCAGGGATAGCTGCTCTTCTGTACCATCCTCTGATGCTGTTTCACTATCCGGAGTTTCCTGGTCTGCGCTGCCGTTTTCCCCGGCTGCTGCACTGCTGTCCCAGGTAAGAGTGATCTTGCCTGTATCATCCGGCAGAGTCACTTCCTGTGACTGGTCTTCCTCTTCCCAGACCACCTTTGCCTTCAGATCTGCCTTGTAAGAATAGCTTTCCTCCTGTGTTTTATACACAAAAGCCGCATAAAAATCCGCATTACTGCCTGCAGCAAGTTCATATTCCAGATAGCATGCGGTAATGATCAGATTTCCATTGTCGTCTAATACGTATTCCCCATTATCATCTTTCTGGTACTCCCGTACCTGGGAAACACTTAATACATCTGTTCCATTCAAAGCGCCTTCAAGCTTTGTGGGTGGAAGGACTACCGCCCCGGATGAGGGTTCTTGTTCCGGAACGGCCTCCTGCCACTGCGAAAAGAGGGATGTATACAAAATATAGGCTGGACTGTCATCCTGATCATCCGTCATATATAGTCGAATTTTCGCTTTGCCCTGCTGGGTACTGGATGCGTTGGAAGTAATATGTACCCATCTTGGCTGTCCCTGAACTGTTGCCGACGCTTGGGGGGCATCTGCACTTTCAAGAGCAACCGTTACAGCTGGCTGGACTTCAGTCTCTGTGTCGGTAATCATTGCTGAATCTGTTCCCTCATCCGTACCAGATGAAAAATCAGAAACAAATTCGGCTGTATCAGAATCTGCATCAGATGCAGAAAAATCAGTATTCGTATTTTCGTCTTCATTCAGGATCTCAGTACCGGTGAATCCGCTTTCATCTTCAGAAACAGCTTGTACATCCTCTGCCTCATTACTAATGAATTCAACTCCGGTATCCTCATCCTCATATGATGAGCCACTGACATTTACAAGATTTGAAATATCAGGTGTTGTTGTAATCATCGCAACGCAAGCTATGAGCGCTGCTGCCTTCTGCCATGTTCGCTTTCTCATGCCCTTCACCTTTTCTAAGATTACTTTCTGTATAATGTCAGCATCCGGACGGCATTCACCCTGACATCTTTAATTTATTATAGCCACAGAAGAGCACTGATGAAATATTACATTTTCAAGAAATATATAACATTTTGTAAAATATAAATGTCCATCATAAAGAATAGTCATATTTTTGGTAAAAAAATACTGCTCATCCGGGAATTAATTGGAAATAAGCAGCATTTTTATTTATGTTAATATTCTTTATAATTATGCCTATACAAAAGAATAGTGTAAAATTCTGGAATATCCTATTCTATTTCTTCCCCGCTCCCGGCTGTTTTCCGGAACTTTTCAGGACTGCATCCGTAGTATTCACGGAAGCTTTTACAGAAATAGGAGGCATTTGTAAAGCCTGTTTCTTTGCAGATCTGTACGATTTTTTTGTTGGTGGCACGCAGAAGTTCTTTGGCCTTTTCCAGGCGAAACTCCCTGATAAAGTGGGTCAGACCCTCTCCTGTTTCTTTCTTAAATATGTAACTCATATATCCAGGTGAAAGATAAACGCCCTTGCCCAGGATCTCCACACTAAGCTCATCTGCATAATGCTCATATATATAACTTTTTACTTTCTCGACATCACTTCTGGCACTGCTCTGCCCTGAAAACATGGTATCCTCATAAAGCTGGATATTCTGCTCCAGGATATCGATGATCTCCTGCACTGTACCGCACTGATACAGCTTCTCAATTGCATCCGCACATTTGTCAGAAGAAAAATTCATATCTTTATACATTTCCTTCACAATATTAGAACAGGAGAACTTCACAAAGATATGAGAAAACTTGCCGCCCTGCTGCTTCTGCCCTGCAAACTTACGGAAATGCTTCCGCAGATGGGAAATATCCCGAAGCCGCACATCATTCTCCATCTTCTCCAGCAGATCTACAACCATGTCATAGTTGTCTTTGCCCTCCCAGTTGGTGTCCGGCATATAAACCCACTCATCCGACTTATAGAAACGGTTCTCCATAAGAAGTTCCAGTTCCTGATAGCCCTCTGCCATATGAATCCCGGATGTAAGGATACTAGAAACCGCCACATAACACTCCGTATTCATATTGTCTTTCATAAATCCATGGATGTGCTGTCCAAGTACAGAATAATCTACATTCACCTTGCCATCAAAAAGAAGAAGGGAACTGGTAGCACTTAAATTCAGGTAATGGAATGGTATCTTCAATTCTTCAGACAGATCCGCCTCAAAATCCTTTGTATAATCCTCAAAAAAATCTGTGGCGGTCTTCATCAGTACCATCTGGCGGATCTCCTCCCACCAGGAAACATCCAGGGTCTCCATGGCTTCATCCATGATCTCCTGTCTGCCTGTATTCAGGAACTTCTGGAGAAAATACTGCTCCATAAAATCCTGATTCTTCTGCATCAGTACCTCTGTCTGCTGTCTCTCGTCAAGAGCAACAATGGTCTTGTCAATCACATCATAAAATTCTACCGGGTTCACAGGCTTCAGTACATAGCCCATAACTCCATTCTGTATTGCCTGTCTTGCATATTCAAAATCGCTGTATCCACTGAAAATAATGATCGCCATATCAGGATCAAACTGGCGCACTTTCTCCATCAGCTCCAGCCCGGTCATAAACGACATTTTTATATCACTTAATAAAATATCAGGCTTCTGACGCCGGGCAATCTCTAATGCCTCTTTGCCATTGCCTGCTTCCAGGATCTCCAGATTATAGTCCTTTCTTTCGAGAAGGCTTCGGATCCCTTTTCTTTCGATTCTCTCATCATCTGCGATTAAGATCTTTCGCAATTTCGCTTCCCCCTGTGCTTAGAACAATCGGTGTACTATCCCATTATATTGATTTTTACCTGTTATGACAAGCTTTTCAGAGATTTTTCGTAAAAATGTTATTTTTGTTGCTTTGAATGGTATAAACAGCATATTTTTTCTCGCACATACAAAAAGAAGCCCTTTCGGACTTCTTTTTGCATTATTTTTATAGGAAGTTATTTATCATGCTTTTTCTTTTTGAAGATCACTACGATAACTACCACAACCACTGCCAGCACAAGGACTATGATCATAGGAAGAATCGGTGTATTGTCTCCGGTCTTAACATTTGTGGTGCCTGTAGATGGCGGGGTATTGTCGGATGGTGTATTCGGTGCCGGTGTATCGGTAGGTTCTTCCGGAGCCGGTGTATTCGTAATCTCAGGTGTAGGTGTTGGTGTAAGTACTTCTGGCTGGTTCACTACACTTAAAACCTGTACATTGCCGGAAGCCTGCACATATACTCCATTTACCACTGCCGTCTGTCCTGCCCGTGTGATCTGGAAGGATACAGGCTCTGAAAGTTTTATAAATCCATCAGGAGCTTTCTCCTCTGTAAACTGATAAGAACCAAGGGGAAGATCTGTAACAACGATCTGTCCGTTCCCGTCAGTAGTAAGCTGGGTCTTAAATTCTTTCCAGTAGAAAGTGCCTCCTTCATCAGAACCGGTAGCTGCTCCCTCTGGAACAGTCTCCCCTGCTTCCGGGTAAATCTTCTGCCATAAAGCAAATACTGCCTTTTCCAGGGCTTTGCCATCAGGATCTGTCTTATTCAGGATCACTGCACCGCCTGGAAAAGAAGTCTTGGGACTTAATACAGGATCATATTTCTCTGTGCTGTCCTCGCTGTAAGGAACCGGTATGATCACCGGCTGCATAGTCATAATACCCTCGCCGCCGGTCTGCACAGCAAGATAAATCCCATTTTCAACATCTTTGTAGGAAATGGTGCCGTCTGTGCCAGCCTGCATAACAGTGCCGGTAAGCTTCTGAATCTTTGCAAAAGCTGCCAGATCAGTGGCCGCCTTCTCATATTCAGCTGCGGTCTTCAGCCCTGATACATTAATGCCACTTCCTGCAAATGAATCTTTGTACACAAATCCATCATTCTCATAGCCAGCTATCTGATAGAAAGTCACTTCTATGCCTGCCGCTGTCTGCGGAAGCCTGAGTGTGATACTGCCTTTTTGTTCAGCCCGGGCAATTACTGTCCCCAGTAGCATCATGCAGCAGATCGCAAGACAGATAACTGCTGCCTTTAATCTTCTTTTTTTCACTTTTCCTCTTCCTCCCGGATCTCCTTATCCTGCTTCTTTTTCTTTGTGATCCGGCACACCAGCCAGATCAGGAAAATGCAGAAAAGCCCCACACATGTCCCTGCTATGATCAGCACGGTACGGGGTGCCATCATTTCTTGGTCTTTTTGTTCCGCAGGCATCTGAACCGATAACTCTGACGGAACATAGGATGTACGCTCGCCTCTTACCAGGAGTCTGTGACTGTTCACTCCATAGGGGAAGCAGGTAAGAAGTGTAACATAATCCTTTCCTTCTACTATCTCTATATCCTCCGTCTCATCAGGAAGAACTACTTTCTTCTGATCCACCTGATAAGCCAGCACTTCGTCTAATACATGAATGTAAAACATGTCACCCTCTTCCAGTTCATCCAGATGTGTAAACATCTTGGCAGATGGAAGCCCGGTGTGCCCTGACAGCACACAATGTGTGGAAGCTCCGCCTACAGGGAGGGAGGTGCCGGGCATATGTCCGATTCCTTTTTCAAGCACATCCTCTCCCGCCCCGTGATAAATAGGCAGATAAATCTGCAGCTTCGGGATTTCCAGAAAACCAATGGCATCTGTCACTGCAAGCAGGTCATCATAGCTGACAGCGGATACGTCCCCGCCTTCTTCCTCCAGCTCCTGATTATATGCTGTGGCCATGTCCTTCATCTTAGTAAGGCTATCCTTATCTTCTACATTTACGGTATCGCAGTAATCTTTAATCTCATACTTGGCCGTATACTCACGATACCAGTTACTTACGGTCGGATATGCTCTTACAGCCACTCCTGCCAGCACCAATAGTACACCAATCAGCAGAAAAAGCCGTCTTTTTTTCTCCTTCATAATTTCCGGTTTTCCCCTGTCAGTTTATTGTTACTTTTTCATACGCCTTTCCTCCGGCGTTCTCTTCCAAAGCACCCGGTTGGCTTTATCAGGTACTTTAATTAAAGTATAACGAAATACCCTTTCCTGGAAAATATAAAAATTCTAAGATAAATATAACAAAATTAGGAAATTAGATGTACATCCAGCTGCTGGTAAGGGATCACGATCCCCTGACGGTCAAATTCATCTTTGATCTTTTCATTAAGGCGCCAGCGCACAGTCCAGTAATCCTCTGTTGGAACCCATACCCGAAAGCCAAGGATCACTCCGCTTTCAGCCAGTTCATCTACGTACACCAGCATATCCTGATCTTCCCTGGTTCCCTTATCCTCTTTCAGGATCTGTTCCAGGATCTGCTTTGCCTTGTGCATGTCTGAATCATAGGAAATCCCCACCTTCAGTTCCAGCTTCCGCATATCCCTTGCAGTAAGATTGATCACCGTATTCCCGGAAAGCGTACCGTTTGGGATCACAATATGCCTGTAATCCACAGAAAGCAGGGTAGTATAGCAGATCTCGATCTTATATACAGTTCCTTCCCAGCCATTAGCTTTATCCACAATAATATAATCCCCTACCTGGAAGGGCTTAAAGATCAGAAGCATCACCCCGCCTGCCAGATTGGAAAGTCCACCCTGCAGGGCAAGACCGATGGTAACGCCGGCAGTCCCAAGAAGTGCTGCTACTGAGGATTCCTTGATACCAAAGTTCATCCCTATCCCAAAGATCAGCAGGATATATAGAAGAGCCTTAAGAAAAGAACATAAAAACTGTACAGCCCCTTTATCCATTCCTGTCTTGTTCAGGGATTTTCTCACAACACTGAGCAGCCACCGGATCAAACGGCTCCCAATATAGAGAACCACGATGGACAGAACCACCTTGATCCCAAAGCTGATCAGCTGAGGCGTATGCTCATCCAGATATCTCTGCAGCTGATTTACATTTTCTGTAAGCTCCTGTGCGGTTTCTTCCATAAGATCATACACCTCCTAGCGGAACAGCCAGATCAGCAGTCC
This sequence comes from uncultured Eubacteriales bacterium, assembly GCA_900316115.1. Classification (GTDB taxonomy): domain Bacteria; phylum Bacillota; class Clostridia; order Lachnospirales; family Lachnospiraceae; genus Blautia_A. The sequence continues at coordinate 25,489 of ONBN01000003.1, read as the reverse complement.
TGCCTGTAAAAGTAAAAGCGCAGGAACTCCTGCCTTAAATTTCCATTTTCTGGTCTTGTGATGAAATACATACATACCGGCTAAAGCACCCAGGCTTCCTCCAATTGCTGCCAGTATGAGAAGATTTGCTTCTGAAATCCGCCATTTTCCTTTAATAGCTTTATGTTTGTCAATCCCGTAAGCAATAAATGCCATGATATTTATAAACAGCAGGTACCATGTAAGTACCTCCTGCCAGATTGTAAGACTTCCTGTCATTTCCGAATCCCTTTCATGGAAAGACTGATCCGTTTCTTCTTAAGATCCACACCGATCACCTGTACATCCACAACATCTCCCACGCTGACCGCTTCCAGCGGATGCTTGATAAACTTCTCGCTCATCTGGGATATATGTACCAGACCATCCTGGTGAACACCGATATCCACAAAAGCGCCGAAATCGATCACGTTCCGCACAGTTCCTTTCAGGATCATGCCTTCTTTCAGGTCTTCCATGTTCAGTACATCTGTGCGAAGGATCGGCCGTGGCATTTCATCTCGTGGATCCCTTGCCGGTTTCTCCAGTTCCTTCACAATATCTTTAAGAGTAATCTCTCCGATCTCCAGTTCCTTTGCCAGCTTGCCATAATCCTTGATCTGAGATGAGATCCTGCCAAGTTTACCGGAGGTGATATCCTCTGGCTTATATCCCAGCTTTTTAAGAAGGGAGGTGGCAGCCTCATAGCTTTCCGGATGTACGCTGGTAGCATCCAGAGGATTATCTCCCCCTGTAATACGCATAAATCCTGCACACTGCTCAAAAGCCTTTGGCCCCAGCTTGGCTACCTTCAAAAGGCCTTTTCTGCTGGTAAAACGACCATTTTCTTCTCTGTAGGTTACAATGTTTTTTGCAATGGCTTTGCTGATACCGGAAATATATTCCAGAAGGGAGGCAGATGCAGTATTCAGATCTACACCTACTTTATTCACACAGTCCTCAACCACTCCGGACAAAGCTTCTCCCAGCTTTTTCTGGTTCATATCATGCTGATACTGGCCAACACCGATGGACTTTGGATCGATCTTTACCAGTTCTGCCAGGGGATCCTGCACACGCCTTGCAATGGAAGCTGCACTTCTCTGTCCCACATCAAAATTAGGAAACTCTTCAGTAGCCAGCTTGCTTGCAGAATACACAGAAGCACCTGCCTCATTGGTGATCACATACTGTACCCCTGCTTCTGGGATCTCTTTTAACATATCCACGATCACCTGCTCAGACTCTCTGGAGGCAGTACCATTTCCCACAGAAATCAGGGAAACTCTGTACTTCTTTATCATCTTCTCCACAGTATCCTTGGCAACACGGATCTTAGTCTCATTGGTAGGTGCTGTAGGATAAACCACAGTAGTATCCAGCACCTTTCCTGTGGCATCTACCACAGCCAGCTTACATCCTGTACGGAAAGCCGGATCCCAGCCAAGCACAACCTTTCCTGCAATTGGAGGCTGCATAAGCAGCTGCTCCAGGTTCTTGCCGAATACCTTGATAGCCCCGTCCTCTGCCTGATCTGTAAGATTGCTGCGGATCTCCCTTTCAATGGCAGGAGCGATCAATCTCTTATAACAGTCATCTACCACTTCTTTTAATACAGGAGATGTTACCGGATTCTCCCTTGTGATCACCTGATGTTCCAGATAACGAAGGATCTCATCCTCAGGCGCATTGATCTTTACAGTAAGGAATTTTTCTTTTTCTCCTCTGTTCAAAGCAAGGATCCTGTGACCTGCCAGTTTCTTTACCGGTTTCTCAAACTCATAATACATTTCATAAACAGACTGAGCTTTCGGGTCCTTTGCCACAGAGCTGATGGTACCTTTCTTTGTGGTCAGATCCCTGATACGGATACGGTAATCTGCCTCATCAGAAATGCGCTCAGCAAGAATATCCTTTGCACCTGCAATGGCATCTTCCACTGTAGATACTTCCTTTTCTTCGGAAAGAAAAGCCTGTGCCTCTTCTTCCAGCGGCTTTTTTGTCATCTGAAGGCTGATGATATTCGCCAGCGGCTCCAGTCCCTTTTCTTTGGCAATGGTCGCCCTTGTACGGCGCTTTGGCCTGTAAGGACGGTACAGATCCTCTACGACCACCAGCGTCTGCGCTTCCAGGATCTGCTTTTTCAGTTCAGCGGTCAGCTTGCCCTGCTCTTCAATGCTTGCAAGTACCTGATTCTTCTTATCTTCAAGGTTACGCAGGTAATTCAGACGCTCATAAAGATTACGCAGCTGCTCATCATTCAGGGCGCCGGTTGCTTCTTTACGGTATCTGGAAATAAAAGGAATGGTATTTCCTTCATCGATCAGCTTTACAGCTGCCTCTACCTGCTGTTTTTTTACACCCAGTTCCTGGGTGATCACCTGTATAATATCCATGTTAAACTATCATCTCCTTATGCCTCGGAATTAAAGTCATCCTGATCCCCGGCAAATTCATTTTCCCTGTAATGTCCGTAAATGTCCTGATCTTCCCTGTAATCTCCATAAATATCCTGATCCAGTTCTCCTAACAGATCCCTGTAAAACATGGTCACAGTCATCTGCAGATAGGGTACGATCCACAAAAGGGCAATATATAATGTAAATACAGAAAGAAACAGTAAAGGAATAAAACTGATCTGCATACGCAGATATCTCCACTTATGTCCCTTCATCATGGCTGCGCTAGCCTTCAAAGCCTGTATGCCGCCCATATCCAGATCATCTGCCATCAGGAAATAAGTCATTACAAATGGCAATGTAACGATCACATTCAGTACAATGGATAAAAGCATCAGTTCCATGGAACGGCTCATCCATTCCACCTGCGCTTCCAAAGTATTCCCTGGGGTCACAGTATAGCTGTACCAGTAGTAGGGAATGGATACCACCACATCGATCAGGGCCAGCACAAAGCCAGCCACGATCACCCGATCCGGATGATTTCTGAAAAAGTACAGCAGATCGCCAAGGCCAAACTCCCTGTCCCTTGCCATATTCAGGAACATGTAATAAAGTCCTGCTGACAGGATCCCTGTAACAAGGGAGAGGATAAACAGAAAGATCTGGCTCATGATCATAGTTGGCAATAGTTCCCCTGTAAAAAGGCTCCCTGCCAGAAGATTTCCCAGAAGGTTGATCCCAAATGCTGCCAGCACTCCCATGATAGCGATCCCGTATCTGCCTTCCAAAGCCTGTTTTGCATATCTTTTCAGTTCTTTTGAACTTCTTTTTTTCATAAATTATCAGATCTCCTTAGATTAGGCATGGCTTCTTATTCTGTCCGCTTCCTGCCCCAGAAGAAAAGTGCCACAGTACCAGGGCCTGTATGGCTTCCAATGGTAGTGCCTACATAATTGATCTCAACTTTGCCGTTTAAGTGTGGAAATCTGGCTTCTACCAGGTCTGCCACAGCCCTGGCATCCTCATAACAGCCGGACTGGGAAATATAACACTTCCCGGAATAATCCCTGCCGTCATTTGCGTATTCTTCCATTTTGTCCACAATGGCACGGATCACCTTTTTCTTGGTACGGATCTTAAATCTTGGAATCAGTCTGCCCTGATCATCCATATTCAGAAGCGGGCAGATATTCAGCACACCGCCGATAAAGCCGGATGCTTTGGAAATCCTGCCACCCTTGATGTAAAAGGTAAGATCTGTGGAAAAGAACCAGTGATTCAGTTCCAGCTTATGCTGATTCGCCCAGTCATAAACCTGCTGGATGCTTTTGCCCTGATCCCGCAGATCTGCCAGCTGATCCATCAAAAGCCCGTACCCGGAAGATGCTCCCAGGGAATCCACCACCAGGATCTTCCTGTCCGGATACTTTTCAGCCAGTTCTTCCCTGGCGATCATGGCAGAATTGATCACTCCGGAAATCCCGGAGGACAGGCACACATGAAGCACATCTTTTCCCTGCTTCAGGAATTTCTCAAAATAAGCCTGAAACTCCTCTGCATTTACCTGGGAGGTTTTTGTCTCTGCCCCGTCTGCCATTGCCTTGTAAAACTTTTCAAAGGGCATGCTCTGTCCCAGATCATCTGCATACTGCTTCCCATCCAGCTGATAATGAAAACAGATATAGGAAATTCCCCGTTCTTCAAAATGTTCCTTTGTAAGGTCTGCTGTTGAACAGCAGCTCAGAATATAATCACTCATTTTTTCCTCCGGTCCCGTCACACGTATATGTTGTTCCTGTGTTACTGAAGATTATAATTCTTATAAGTAACGGATGCAGCTGTATCCGGATCCTCATTCTCATTGAACCAGAACTGCGCTCTTGTATCAATCTTGGAATCCTCACTTGCATAAATGGTCAGATAACCATCCTTATCATCATAAAGATATCCTTTTTCCTGTGCTGCTGCGATCAGATCGCTTTTTGCTGCTCCCAGGGTGTAGCCGCCGGAAAGCTTCAGGCTCAGGCTGTCGCTGTCATAATTGCCTACCTGCAGTTCTGTAACAAAACAGTTGGACAGAGTAACTGCATTAGATGTTTTGTTGTAGATAGAAAAGCTTACGCTCTGGTTGTTCTTCATCATATCAATAAACTCCAAACCGCCGCCTTCTACATATGCATCATCAGATGCATCCTGGATCACCCAGCCATTTGCTTCAAAAGCGCTTACAGGTGCAGGAAGCTGATAAAGATCTCCGCAGTATTCCACAACAGGATCCAGCATATCACTACCAAGTTCCTGTGGTGCCTGATACTGTGCCACAACATCCGGTGTGGAAGTATCTACTTCACCTTTTTCAAAGTCTTCCGGTTCTGAGAAATTACGCACATCTATTTTTTTCAGTGTGTTGTCATCCTTATACACATACAGTTCCACACGCTCATAAGTATCCTTGGAGTATGTCATCTGTGTATAGTAATCCCCTTCGTATACATCGGAAGGATCTCCGTAAGCTGCTTTGATATCATCTATTGTGGATGTACCCATCTGGATCCCGCCAGCAAGCTCTACAGGCATCTTGGAAAGATCCACGCCATAGCTGCTGCTTGCATCTACAGTCACAGAGCCGATGAGGCACTGGCTTACAGGTACTTCGTTAATGCCAAGGTTGATGGCATCTGCACCGATCTTCAGTCCATCTTTTTCAAAATTGATCATGTAGTAGGAATTAGACGGTACATTTTCATCCTCTTCCACACCGGAAAGCTGCCATCCAAGAGCTGTAAAAGCTTCATAGGTCATAGGGAACTGACAGATGTCATCTCCCATTTTCAGCTGGAAATCATAAATATTGTCAGATAAGGTAGTGGAGGCCTGGGGATCTGCCGGCTGTGCTTCCTCTGTGTTCTCTGCACTTTCTGTGTTCTCCGCATCTGCAGATTCCTGCACCTCAGTTGTCTCCTCTGCCATAACCGGAACAGAAACTGTACATAAGCTGCCTGCCATTAATAATGCGATCATCATTTTTCTTTTCATAATTTTTCTCCTTTCCAGGCTTTTAGTCGGTAAGCCCAAACGCATCGTGTACTGCATTCATTGCACGGATCCCATCCTTTTCATTGATCAGGACCGTTACCCTGATCTCTGATGTAGAGATCATATTGATATTAACGCCTTCGTTGTAAAGGCTTTCGAACATCTTAGCAGCCACACCCGGATTACTCATCATGCCGGCCCCTACAATGGAAAGCTTGGCAATGTTTCTCTCTGAATGAAGTTCTTTGTAGCCCAGTCTTGCCTGGTTCTCTTCCAAAGCAGCAACTGCATCATCCAGGTCATCTTTATTTACAGTAAAGGAAATATCTTTTGTGCCTGCCCGTCCGATAGACTGCAGGATCACATCTACATTGATCTTCTTTTTGGCAAGTGTATCAAACACCTTAAATGCCATACCTGGCATATCCTTGATCCCGATCACTGCGATCCTTACTGCATCTGTATCCAGGGCTACGCCGCTGATCAACATTCTTTCCACTGTTGTTACCTCCTTTACTACTGTACCCTCACTGTCATTCAGGCTGGAGCGCACCACAAGGGGCACACCGTACTTCTTGGCCATTTCCACAGAACGATTGTGAAGCACACCGGCTCCCAAAGTAGCCAGATCCAGCATCTCATCGTAAGTGATCTCTTTCAGCTTACGGGCTCCCGGCACCTTCCTTGGGTCTGCAGTGTAAACTCCGTCTACGTCTGTGTATATCTCGCAGGCGTCTGCATGAAGGGCTGCTGCCAGGGCAACTGCCGTAGTATCCGATCCGCCTCTGCCAAGTGTAGTATAGTCATCATATTTGTCCACGCCCTGAAATCCTGTAACAATAACGATCCTGCGGTTCTCCAGTTCCCTGCGGATCCGCTCGGTATCAATCCTTTTCAGTCTTGCATTGCCATGATCACTGGTGGTATGCATAGTTACCTGAAATGCATTCAGGGATACTGCCGGAACCTTTCTCTGGTTCATGGCCATAGCCATCAGGGACACTGACATCTGCTCGCCAATGGTCAGCAGCATATCCAGTTCTCTTTTCGGTGGCTTCTCGTTGATATCCTTTGCCATTTTGATCAGTTCATCTGTGTATTTGCCCATTGCAGAAAGCACAACCACTACATCATTGCCTTTCTGGTATTCAGCTATGCAGCGGTCTGCCACATGGAAGATCCGCTCCTTATTCGCTACAGATGTACCGCCAAATTTTTTAACTATTAACATATATGCCTCCGGTCACTCAGTCCTTGATACGGATCATGGAAAGAATTTCTGCTTTCATGTCTGCTGTTTTTTCTTTATACTGACCCAGTGTCATCTGTGCAGTGACAAAGCCAGTCTCACCCGACAGTTCCGGTACCTGGATCTGCTCTACTTCTCCAAATGCATCCTGGATCAGCTGAAGATCGGTTGTCTGCACACGTACAAAGAACCGGCCGGATACCTGGTCAGGGTCTGCAAGAGGAAGAGGCTGATTCGTCCATTCATTCGGCAGATTCTCGTGAAGATGCTTTGCTTCATCCACAACATCTGCCACTACGGCGCTTGCTGTAGGAAGCTTGCCTGCTCCGCTGCCGTAGAACATGGCGTCTCCAAGTACATTTCCATGGACAAAAATACCGTTGTACACATCATTTACACTGTACAGCGGATTATCTCTGCCAATAAGGAAGGGTGCAACCACCGCATAATAGGAATCCTCTGACAGCTTTCTGCTTGTAGCCAGAAGCTTAATGGACATTCCCATTGCCCCGGCATACTTCATATCTTCCGGAGTGATCTTGGTGATCCCTTCTGTATGGATTTTTTCATAATTCAGAAACTTCCCGTATGCAAGGGAAGACAGGATCGCGATCTTCCTGCATGCGTCATATCCTTCCACATCTGCGGTAGGATCAGCCTCTGCATATCCTTTTTCCTGTGCTTCTTTCAGAACGCTTTCAAAACGGCTGCCCTCTGCATCCATCTTGGTAAGCATGTAATTGGTGGTACCATTCAGGATACCTGTCACTTCATCGATCTCGTCTGCTGTGAGAGACTGATTCAGTGCACGGATAATGGGAATACCGCCTCCGCAGCTTGCCTCAAACAAGAAATTAATGTTCTTATTCCTGGCGATGTCCATCAGCTCAGGACCAAACTTTGCTACCAATGCTTTATTGGAGGTAGCCACGCTTTTCCCTGCCTCTAATGCTCTTTTCACAAAGGTATGTGCCGGCTCAAGGCCGCCCATTACTTCTACTACAATGTCTACTTCCGGATCACTGACAATCGTCTCATAATCATGTACCAGCACTTCCTGTACCGGGTCTCCCGGGAAATCCCGAAGGTCCAGCACGTATTTGATCCGGATCTCATCTCCTGCACGCCTGTTAATACTGTCCTGGTTGGTATTGATCACCTCTACTACTCCGCTGCCTACAGTGCCGTATCCTAAAACTGCTATGTTGATCATTTGTTTACTCCCTGCCTAATATTTTAAGATAATGAATCCCTTCCGTCTGTTCAATGTTCTCTACCATGGCCTCAGCATCACCGGCCCCCGGAAGGATATCTACGCTTAGGGTCAACGTAGCCACGCCACTGATGGGAATACTCTGATGAATGGTCAGTATGTTCCCATGAAACTCTGCAACGGACTTCAGTACATTTGACAATATCCCAGGTTCATCATCCATCTGTATGATAAAGGTAATTGTCTTTCCTTTGGCCTGTTCATGGAAAGGAAAAATATCATCTTTATATTTGTAAAAAGAGCTGCGGCTGATCCCTGTCTGCTCTGCAGCTTCCTGTACAGTGAGTACGCGGCCTGAATCCAGAAGTTTCTTTGCTTCCACAACTTTCTGAAGCACCTCCGGAACAGCCCGCTCTGTCACTACATAATATTTCTTTTTCTCGTTTGTTCTATCCATGCATGTCCCTCTGTCCGTATTACAAAAACATTTGTTTTCTAACAATGGATATATTACCACAGCCTCAGGGGCTGCCGCAAGAGGGTTCTTGTATTTTCAGGTTATTTTGAAAGGGCGATCCATTTCAGGTATGCATTGATGAAAATATCAATGCCGCCATCCATCACTGCATCCACATTACCGGTCTCTTCGTTGGTACGGTGATCCTTGACCATGGTATATGGTTGCATAACATAGGAACGGATCTGATTGCCCCATCCAATATCGGTTACTTCTCCACGGATACCGGAAAGCTTGGCTTCTGCCTCCTGCTGCTTCAGCAGATAAAGCTTGGCCTTCAGCATCTGCATAGCCTTGTCTTTATTCATGTGCTGGGAACGCTCATTCTGGCACTGTACCACGATCCCGGTAGGGAAGTGGGTGATACGGATCGCAGAGGAAGTCTTGTTGATATGCTGTCCACCGGCGCCGCTGCTTCGGTAGGTATCAATACGGATATCCTCATCGTTGATCTCCACATCCAAATCCTTCTCTATATCCGGCATAACATCACAGGATACAAAGGATGTCTGTCGTTTACCTGCAGCATTAAACGGAGAAATACGTACCAGACGGTGCACGCCCTTTTCGGATTTCAGAAGTCCGTATGCATTCTCCCCATTGACCTGGAAAGTAACAGACTTGATACCGGCTTCATCTCCGTCAAGATAATCCAGTACTTCCACAGAAAAGCCTTTCCTGTCTGCCCATCTGGTATACATACGGTACAGCATGCTGCACCAGTCACAGGCTTCTGTGCCACCGGCTCCTGCATTCAGCTTGATAATGGCATTCTCGCTGTCATATTCGCCGGAAAGCAGTGTTTTGATACGGATATTGTCAAAATCTGTGCGGAACTCATCCAGCATCTCCTGAATCTCCGGAATGATTGCCGGATCATTCTCCTCATAACCCATCTCGATCATGGTCTCCATATCTTCCATCTGGGATACCAGGTGCTGATATGTCTCCATGTCATCCTTCATGCTTTTTAATTCTTTCATTTTCTGCTGGGACTTCTCTGCGTCATCCCAGAAGTCGGGAGCTTCCATCTCCCTTTCTAATTCTTCGACCTTCTGCTCTTTGTTAGCCAGGTCAAAGTGAATCCCTCACTTCCACTAATGGTTCTGTATACGTTGCAAGAATGCTCTTGAACTGGTCTAATTCAACCACAGCTTCACCTTCTTTCTTATATTTGTGCGGAAACAGGCATACTGCCTTTTGTTTCCAGGCTGTCTTATACTTTAGCATATCCCCGGCAAAAAAACAACTGAATTGGAGCTGCATGATACATTAAAATAATCATTGGCAAATTTACTTTAATTTCCGTTGCATTGTAGTAGAAAAGATATGTTTATATATCAGGGCTTCGTTTTCGGATTTCTCCCGCGCGCTTATTATCTCCAAGATTTGCAAAACTCGCTTCGCTCAAACAATGCAAATCTTGGAGAAGCTAGCGCAGTCGAAATCTACGAAAGCCTCGCATGATATATAACCAAGATCTTTTCTACTACCTAATGCAATATGAACAAAATGACTATAAAATTTGCCAAATGATATTTTACAGATTCTATCCCAGGATCGTGCCGCCCCCTACTACAATATCTCCATCATAGAGAACAACCGCCTGTCCTCCGGTCACTGCACGTACCGGTTCTTCAAACACCACCTTCACGGTGCCGTCTGGAAACGCCTGCGCCGTAGCCGGTGCTTCCTTTGCACGGTAACGTGTTTTTGCTGTTACTTTTATTGGTTTTTTTGGAGGCTCACAGGAAATCCAGTTAAAGTCCTCTGCCAGAAGCTCTTTTGTATAAAGATCCTTTTCCGGGGACAGTATCACCTGATTTTTGGCCATATCTTTCCTACGCACATATAAGGGAGCCGGAAGTGCAAGCCCAAGGCCCTTTCTCTGGCCAATGGTATAACGGAGAAGGCCTTTATGCTGTCCAAGCACATGTCCCTGCTGGTCTACAAAATCCCCGCTTTCGTATTTCTTCCCGGTTCGTCTCTCAATAAAATTCCCATAATTACCATCAGGTACAAAGCAGATATCCTGACTGTCATGCTTTCTGGCATTTACAAAATGATACTCTTCAGCCAGCTTGCGAACTTCTTCTTTATCTGCATATTCTCCCAGCGGGAAGCGGGTGTGTGCCAGCTGGTCCTGGGTCATAAAGTATAGCACATAGGACTGATCCTTTGCCAGATTCCTTGCTTTTTTCAAAAGCCAACGCCCCTTTTCTTCATCATATTCCACACGTGCGTAGTGCCCGGTCACAATGGTTCCGAAGCCAACTGCCTTTGCCCGGTCATAAAGCTTCGCAAATTTCATATACCGGTTACAGTCAATACAGGGATTTGGTGTATCCCCACGCTCATAGGCATCCACAAAGCGGTCGATTACCTGATGGGAAAAGTCCTCTTTAAAATTCATTACGTAAAAGCGCATACCCAGCTGATGTGCCACCATTCTGGCATCCTCCACATCATCCAACGTACAGCAGGTGTGATTCTTGGAAAGTCCCACATCCTCATTGTCATATAATTTCATGGTCACGCCAATGCATTCGTAACCAGCCTTGCACATGAGCATGGCCGCCACAGAGCTGTCCACACCTCCGCTCATTGCAATAAGGGCATGCCCGGTGGGCACCCCCTTATCTTCTTTTTCAGGATTCACTTTTTCTTCATTATTATCTGTATTATAAATCTCTTTTCGTATTTCTTCCGTCTGCCATTCCCTGGCCTTACCTGTGTCCATAGATGCCATTTGTTCCTCCTTTATGTATTCTTATCTATCCAGATGCCGACAGTAGCCATACACTGCCACATATTCATTCTTTCTGAAAAGAATACGTCATAACGCTGACTTTGTCAACGTCCCGCAAAAGAGGTAGTTCAAAAGAAATTATGAGAAAAAGCTCTCCGCTACATGGATGTCTGCAATGTACCCTACAGTTCCGGTCATGTAGATCGTATCATCCTCTCCGATATCGATCTGGATCATTCCACCAGGCTGGTTCACATTGATCCGCCGTTCCATCATCCCCAGACGGTACGCCGCCATTGCTGCCGCACAGCTGCCTGTACCGGATGCCTTTGTATATCCGCAGCCTCTCTCCCAGATCTCTATTTCCAGGTTTCCCTTGTCTATCTGCCTGCAGATCTGCAGATTCATCCTTTCCGGAAATTCGTCTGCGTTTTCCACATAAGGTCCCAGTTTTTCCACCTTTTCCCTGCTAACCTGGTCTGTAAAAATAATACAATGCGGATTTCCCACTGTCAGGCAGGTAGCCTTGTATTCCTGTCCATGAAATACGAAAGGTTCGTTGATCACTTCCCGGGTCTCTCCGGTTACAGGGATTTCCCTGGATATAAAAGAAGCCTTTCCCATTTTTACCCGGAATTCCGTTGCCCTGGCATTCAGGCACTCTACTTCCATTGTTCCGGCTTCTGTTTCTATGGAAAATTCATTTCCCTGCACATAGCCCTGATCCATCAGGTATTTTGCAAAGATCCGTACTCCATTGCCACTGATGGCAGATTCACTGCCGTCTGAATTAAAGATCCGCACGCCCATTTTCCCATTGATCTCTATTGGTCCATACAGGATTCCGTCTGCGCCCAGTCCAAAGCCTCTCTGGCACAAAACTGCGATCTTTTTTCCCTGAAGCTGAACTTTATTCTTTTTTGCATCTAAAACAAGATAATCATTGCCAAGTCCCTGATATTTGGTCATTACAATACTGTCTGTCATAAATCTGCTCCTTTTCCCCAAACTATATACAAAATACCCGATTGTCAAAAGTTCCTTCGTGCAGGCACGAATCGCTTTTGTACTTTTCTCTTTATTACGATACCACGGATTGCTACACAGCTTCGCTTTTGTACTTTTCGACCCTGGTATCTATAGTATATCGTTTATTTTCGCATTGTATATGGAATATAGTGCCCTGTATATTGCAAAAAATGCTTTTAATGTATAAAATAATGCTGTGAATAATGCTGTGAGCAAATATCTTTAGGAGACCAAATGGGATTGATATGGGAGGTGTATTTATGTTTTATGACCAGGAGCCAACCGAAAAAACAGGGTATCTGGATCAGCAGTTCCGGCTTTTCCATATCCGTGACCAACAGGACAGGATTTTCCCTTTTCATTATCATGACTTCCACAAAGTGGTGATTCTTTTATCCGGAAAAGTCACCTATCATATTGAGGGAAAAGCCTACCACCTGAAGCCCTGGGATATCCTTCTGGTTAATCAGCATGCGATCCACAAACCGGAGATCCTGCCTTCTCTTCCATATGAGCGTTTTGTACTGTGGATCAGAGATGACCTGGAAGAGAAATCACTGACCCAATGTTTCCAAAAGGCCAGTGACCGCAGTTTCAACCTGATCCGTTTAAACAGCAGGATGCAGGAAAAGCTAAAAGAAATCCTTTTTGAACTGGATGCTTCCATGAAAGATGATCAATTTGGAAATGAAATATTAAGTGATGCACTTTTTTCCCAGTTTATGGTGTATCTGAACCGGATTTTCCTTGAAAAGCAGTACATTTTTGACAGGAAATCCTACACCTGCGACCAGCAGATCCAGGAACTGCTTCAATATATCAATCAAAACCTGGGGACTGATCTTTCTGTGAATGCACTTGCAGAAAAATATTACCTGAGCAAGTATCATATGATGCGTAAATTCAAAGCTGAAACAGGCTATACCCTGCACAGCTACATCAACAGCAAGCGGCTGCTTCTGGCAAGGGATCTGATCAGTGAAGGCACACCTGTAATGAAAGCAGCTGTACAAAGTGGTTTTTCTGATTACACTACTTTCTCCAGAGCCTACAAAAAAATGTTTAAAAAATGCCCCTCGGCTCTTTAAAGCCTGAGGGGCATTCCCATCATACACTATAAATTATAATTATACATTAGCTGCTTTTCTTCCACAGCACTGTTTGTATTTCTTTCCACTTCCGCATGGGCATGGATCGTTCGGATATACCTTAATCTCCTTGCGCTGTACAGGCTTCTTCACACTGGTATCGTCCTTGTTGGTACCAGTTACCTTTGCCACCTGCTCACGCTCGATCTTCTGCTCTACATGTACATGATACAGCATCCGTACAGTATCTTCCTGAATGGATGTGATCATGTTATTGAACATGTCAAACGCAGCCATCTTATACTCAACAACCGGATCTCTCTGGCCATAAGCAGTCAGACCAATACCCTGGCGAAGGATCTCCATATCATCAATGTGATCCATCCACTTGCTGTCAATGCTCTTAAGCAGGATCACACGCTCCAGTTCACGCAGCTGCTCTGGCTCCGGGAACTCAGCCTCTTTTGCTTCGTAAAGCTTCACAGCCTCTTCTTTTACAAAGTGCTTGATCTCATTCTTTCTCTTGCCTTTGATATCCTCTTTGGTAAGCGACTCAATAGGAATGATCTGACGGATAACAGAATTGAACTCATCCAGATCCCACTCTTCAGAATCCACATCATCTGTAAAGCACATATCTACAGAATTGTCCACAATATCTGTGATCATCTTGTAGATAGCCTCTCTCATATTCTCACCATCCAGAACCTGACGGCGCTCTTTGTAAATGATCTCACGCTGTTCATTATTTACAGCATCATAATCAAGAAGATTCTTACGAATACCAAAGTTATTGAACTCGATCTTCTCCTGTGCCTTCTCAATAGCACTGGAAAGCATCTTGTGCTCGATCTGCTCATTCTCAGCCACACCCAGGGATGTGAACACCTTCATCAGACGCTCAGACCCAAACAGACGCATCAGATCGTCTTCCAGGGAAATATAGAAACGGGATTCTCCCGGATCTCCCTGACGTCCGGAACGTCCACGGAGCTGATTGTCAATACGTCTTGACTCATGGCGCTCTGTACCGATGATCTTCAGTCCGCCGGCCTCTCTTGCCACATCATCAAGCTTAATATCAGTACCACGGCCTGCCATGTTGGTAGCAATGGTAACTGCACCTGCCTGTCCGGCCTGTGCTACAATCTCTGCCTCCAGCTCATGGAACTTGGCATTCAGTACGTTATGCTGGATACCTTCCCTGCGGAGCATACGGCTGATCAACTCAGAAGTCTCAATGGTAATCGTACCAACCAGTACTGGCTGCTGCTTTGCATGTGCTTCCTTTACTGCTTCCACAACTGCATTGAATTTCTCTTTCTTTGTCATGTAAACAGCATCATCCAGATCCTTACGCTGTACAGGACGGTTGGTAGGAATCTCTACAACGTCCATTGCGTAAATATCACGGAACTCTTTTTCCTCGGTAAGGGCTGTACCTGTCATACCGCCCTTCTTATCATATTTATTAAAGAAGTTCTGGAAAGTAATGGTCGCAAGAGTCTTGCTCTCTCTCTTAACCTTTACATGCTCCTTAGCCTCGATAGCCTGATGCAGACCATCTGAATAACGGCGGCCCGGCATGATACGTCCGGTAAACTCATCAACAATCAGAACCTCATCATCCTTAACTACATAATCCTGATCCCTGTGCATCAGATTGTGAGCACGAAGTGCAAGGATAATGTTATGCTGGATCTCCAGATTCTCCGGATCTGCCAAATTTTCGATATTAAAGAACTTCTCAACCTTCTTAACGCCCTGTTCAGTCAGGTTGACGATCTTGTCTTTTTCATTTACTACGAAGTCACCAGTCTCGATAACTTCCTCACCCATGATGGCTGCCATCTTGGTCATCTCATGGCTGGCTTCCCCACGCTCCAGCTGCTGTGCCAGGATATCACAGACTTCATAAAGCTTGGTAGACTTACCGCTCTGACCGGAAATGATCAGAGGTGTACGAGCCTCATCGATCAATACAGAGTCAACCTCATCAATGATACAGTAGTGAAGATCTCTCTGTACCAGCTGCTCTTTATAGATAACCATGTTGTCACGAAGATAATCAAATCCAAGCTCATTATTGGTCACATAAGTGATATCTGATCCATATGCTGCACGGCGCTCTTCCGGCTTCATGTCATTCAGTACAACACCTACAGTCAGGCCAAGAAACTCATGTACCTTACCCATCCACTCAGCATCACGCTTTGCCAGATAGTCATTGACTGTAACAATATGCACACCCTTACCTTCCAGGGCATTCAGATATGCAGGCAGTGTAGATACCAGTGTCTTACCTTCACCTGTCTTCATCTCAGCGATACGTCCCTGATGAAGGATAATACCACCGATCAGCTGTACTCTGTAATGCTCCATGCCAAGTACACGCTTGGCAGCCTCACGTACAGTGGCAAAAGCCTCCGGCAGAAGATCATCCAGTGTGGCGCCCTCTTCCAGACGTTTCTTATATTCTCTTGTTTTGTCACGCAGTTCTTCATCTGTTAATTTCTGCATCTCCGGGCGCAGGCTGTCGATCTTGTCTACCAGTGGAAGAATACGCTTTACCTCTCGCTGGCTGTGCGTCCCGAATATTTTTGAAAACATGCTCATGAATCTACTCCTCTTGACAGGTGCAAAAAGCTGCTCCTGGTTGTTATTTTCATTCTGTTATTGCCTTTGATATGTACCTCGTCCTCATTTCCATAGAAAAGGCAGATGATACACTTATCTATTCTAACACTTCCCTGTACAGAAAACAATAAATTTTTCATAAACAAGGATTGTGAATACAGTAAAATATCATTTGGCAAATTTTATAATTATTTTGTTCAGGTTACATTGTAGTAGAAAAGATATGTTTATATATCAGGGCTTCGTTTTCAGATTTCTCCCGCGCGCTTATTATCTCCAAGATTCGCAAAACTCGCTTCGCTCAGACAATGCAAATCTTGGAGAAGCTAGCGCAGTCGAAATCTGCGAAAGCCTCGCATGATATATAACCAAGATCTTTTCTACTACAATGCAACGGAAATTATTATAAATTTGTCAATGATTATTTTACTGTATCAGGTTGTAAAAAACGCACCCGGGGAGGAAACTCACCCGGGCGCTTGATCAATATCTATTTGGTTTTAATTCTCCGGCTCGATCAGTCCATATGTGTTGCCTTTACGCTTGTACACTACATTTACCTGATCTGTCTCTGCATTACAGAATACAAAGAAATTATGTCCCAGAAGTTCCATCTGTACACATGCATCCTCAGGATACATTGGCTTGATATCAAACTTCTTGGTACGGATGATCTTAACCTCCTCATCCTCTTCATACTCTTTATCAAGATATGCTTTCTGGAAGCTGGCTGCTGCCTGTTTCTTGTCTGCAATTTTATTCTTGTATTTCCGAAGCTGACGCTCGATCACCTCTTCCACAAGGTCAATGGATACATACATATCATTGCTGACCTGCTCGGAACGGATGATATTTCCCTTTACAGGAATCGTGACTTCGATCTTCTGTCTTTCTTTTTCAACACTTAAAGTTACGACAACTTCGGTGTCAGGAGTGAAATACCTTTCCAGTTTTCCAAGCTTATCCTCAACTGCAGTCTTAAGCCCTTCTGTGATTGTGATATTTTTACCGCTGATGATGAATTTCATACTTCCATCCCCTTTGCTGTTTGATGGGTATATTATAGCACATTATTTTCAATTTTAACATCTTTTTCTTAAAAATTCAGAATTTTTTATGATTTTGTTTATCCCCTGCAATCTGCTCAAAAGGAATACTTCCTCCAAAAAGATCCAATGCACTGCCAATGGTAAAGTCCAGATTTCCCTTACCTGCTTTATACAATAATTCCAGATCCTGCAGTGAGCCAATCCCTCCGGCATAAGTAACAGGCCTCATACGAAACTCTCCCAAAAGAGAAGCCAGTTCTGTCTCGATCCCTCTGGCCTTTCCTTCCACATCCACTGCATGCACAAGAAATTCGTCGCAACAGGAGCCCAGCTTTTCCATCAATTCCAGCGTAACCGGCACCTGGGTAAACTTCTGCCAGCGGTCTGTCACCACATAATAAGCATCTTCTTTTTTCCGACAGCTCAGATCAATGACCAGATGCTCCCTGCCTGCCGCTTTTTCTATTTTTTCCAAATTTTCCCAGGAAATCTTCCCATCCTTAAAAACATACGAGGTAACGATCACATGGCTGGCTCCGGCCTGCAGATACTCCTGTGCATTATCCGGATTCACACCGCCACCAATCTGCAAACCTCCCGGATATGTTTTAAGTGCAAGCAAAGCCTGCTCCTTTGTCGCCTGAAAATACGGAGAATCTCCACTGTTCAGAAGTATCACATGGCCTCCCTTAAGCCCCTTTTCCCTGTACAGTTCCGCATAAAAAGCCGCATCCTGCCCAGAAACAAAATTCTCCTCCGCCTGATCCTGTACATCCCGAAGACTTCCACCTACAATCTGCTTTACTTTTCCATTATGTATATCAATACACGGTCTGAACCTCATACGCCCCTCCCCAATCTCCTATATCTCTTAAATCTCTCACTTTCCCCATTATACACAACTCCCATGCCCCCGGCAAGCCACAGAACCATACCAATCCCAGAAGCTACAATAAAGTAACGATTGGCAAAAAATTCGTTTATTTGTTGATTCGTTTGCTGACGGAGATTTTTCTGCTGCCTCTCGGTCACTACATATCCGGGCTGACATACTCATTTTTTGCAAAGTCTGGCACGGCCGGTTTATGTGAGCCCTGCAAAAGGGCAAAAAATATCCTGTTTCTATATCATTGTGAGGTTTTCGCAGATTTCGACCCGTGCTAGCTTCGTTGGGATTTGCAGTGTCTGAACGCCGCAGGCGTGAGTTTGATGTGCTCGAGGTAAAAGGAAGCACGAACGAAGTGAGTATTTACTTTTACCGGCACATCACTGACAGAATCACGAACGAAGTGAGTATTTACTTTTACCGGCACATCACTGACAGAATCAGGAGTGCAAAGCACGACAGCTGCATAGCAGCTGGATTCTGGAAGTGGACAGCGATAACAAGCGCACGGGAGAAATCCGAAAACGAAGCCGATATAGAAACAGGATTTTTTTGCCATATATGCGGTATATCCTCACAAACCGGCCCAGCCAGGAATCTCTTTACAAAATCCCCTTACCGGCCTTCCACTGCGTTCCCAACCGCATCCCCGGTATCCTCCACAGCATCTCCAACACCATCTCCGATATCCTTCACCGCATTTCCAAGCTCACCGGATACCGTACCGTCTCCATTATTATTCTGGTCAATATTTCCGTCCTGCTGTCCATCTCCTGCAGTCATATCGTCTGCATCAGTTCCATCCTGAACAGTCGTATCTGTGCCAGGTACAGTCTCCATATTGTCATTTCCATCCACAGCACCATCCTCCGGTGTGTTATCCGTTACATTATCCGGCGCATTATCCTCGGCATCATCTTCCTTATCCTCACCTTTATCATCCGTATCCTTTTCTGCTTCATCTGCTGCCTTACGGTCATCCTTTGTGCCACATCCTGCCAGCATAGAAAATGTAAAAACAAGCAGTATACTCATCAGAATCATTTTTGCTTTTTTCATTCCACTGATCTCCTTTTTTCTATGGATTTAACTTATACTGTGTAACTGTTCAGTGCTTTCGCAGGATATCGCCTGCTGAATAGTTACTGTAATGTTACTATGCACATTTTTCTAAATCCCATACTGGAAAAACATGGAACAAAATATTTCCTCTTAAGATATGCCCCTGATATTATGCTTCAATCACTTCCCCGCTGCCCGGATTGCTCCATTCGTCCTTTCTCACAACGATCTGTCCGCCTGTAAGCACATAATCAACCCCTGTGCACAGCTCATCCGGATGATCAAAATCTGCCGCAGCATCCAGATTCTCCAGATGGAACACACACAGATCTGCAGGCATTCCCGCCTGAAGGATCCCACGGTTCATGTGATAAACCTGTGCAGGCTTGGCTGTCATTTTATAAATTGCTTCCTCAATGGAAAAAATCTTTTTGTCCCGTACATAATCGGTAAGAAGCTTAGGAAAAGCAGCGCACACTCTTGGATGTCTTTTCCCGCCTGCCGGATAAATAGCATCAGAAATCAGATTTGCACGCCTGTCCTTTAAAAATAAAAGCATATCCTCTTCGGAAGCAATGGTATCCAGCATTGTTACCTGACATTTTTCTGCGATCAGGATATCATACAGGGTATCATAAGGATCCTTTCCCAGCTGTTCCCCAATCTGGGCTATAGACTGACCAGCATAAGGAGCATACTCCGGAGTATGAAGACTGCTTGCATAAATCCGCTCAAAACCAGCCAGCTCCACAATATTCTCAAATTCCATGGAAGGAGTTTTCAGTATCCTAGTCAGTTCCTTCCTGTAATCCGGATCTGACAGACGGCGGATGATCGCCTCTGTTCCACCTTTCTGGCTTTCAGGCGGCAGAAGATGTACCAGCTGGGTGGATCCAGTAAGGTAAGGGTACAAATCAAAATCCACTTTCACCCCTCTTTGCTCTGCCTGATCCAGAAGTTTCAGGATCTTTACCGGAGTTTCTCCCCAGTTCTTTTTGCCAATACATTTCATATGGCTTACATGAAGCGGAATCTGAAGCTCCTCTGCAATGCCGATCACCTCTTCAAGGGCTGGCAGGATGCCGTCTCCTTCATTCCTGATATGGGTAACAATAGGAATCTGTGTCCCCTTTAGAGGTGCAAGCGCCTGCGCTGCTCCTTTCTGGTCATATTCAAACTCCGGCGCATAGGCAAGTCCCATACTGATCCCCAGCACTCCAGAAGCCAGGCATTCCTCCAGTGCAGACCACACCTGATGAAGTTCTTCTGGGGTAAGTTTTCCTGGGGCATAGCCTTTTACTCCTGCCCGGATAGTTCCGTTCCCTGCCAGCATCCCGGTATTCACGCTTCGTTTTACTTTTTTAAGGGCTTCCATGTAAGAAGCCATATCCGGCATGCACTCCACACCTATGGGCATATCTCCGGTAACACTGCTTAAAAACCCGCTGATCTCTTTTCCGTATTTCTTACCTGCAGGCGCTACAGAAAGACCACAATTTCCATTTACTACTGTAGTCAGTCCCTGCCTGTTCAAAAGCCTGTCGTCCCCGTTTACAAGGGCTTCCCAGTCTCCGTGTCTGTGGATATCAATAAAGCCGGGGGTAATATAGCCCCCGGCCGCATCCAGAATCTGGTCTTTTGGAAAATCTGAAGGAATCTCCACAAAAGGAGCAACTTCCACGATTTTTCCATCTTTTACCACAACGGTTCCCAGGAAAGGCTTTTCCATTTTACCATTTACAATAAAACCGTTTTTGATAATATATTCTGTCATTTAATCCTCTTTTATTAGTCCTCTTTTACATAATTAGCACCAAGCTTTGCCGGTACATTAAACTGTTTCCTGCATACTGTCAGCACGATTACAAGAATGTATGGAAGCGCACTGAACAGCTCGCTTGGAATAGCTGCGTTTCCAAGAGCCTTTACGTAAGTTCCAAGTGCATCGGAAATACCGAAAACAATTCCGAAGATCAAAGCCCCAACCGGATTCCAGTTGCCAAGGAAGCAGATACCAAATGCGATCCATCCTCTTCCTCCGATGATCTCTGAAGTATACATTCCCACATTGCATAGGGAATAATAAGCTCCTGCCACACCGCCCATGCATCCGGCTACCAGCACTGTAAGAAATCTTGTCCTTGTAACATTAATACCAGCTGCATCTGCTGCCTCCGGGTTCTCTCCGCAGGATCTTATGGAAAGTCCAAGAGACGTCCTGTAGATCACAAAAAACACAATAGGAACCAGGATATAGGTAATATATGTAACAATATTCTGTGAAAACAGAACCTGTCCAATGATCGGGATCTTAGCCAGAAGCGGGATCTTGATCACGGACAATGGTGTTACCTTCAGCGGTACTGTCTGGATACCAAAGATCACACGGTAGAAAAATGTACAAAATCCGGTGATCAGAATGGCAATGGCAGTTCCCATAACGATCTGATGCTGATGCATGTACACAGTGGTAACTCCGTATAAAGCAGCCACAAGAAGGCCACAGACCATAGCAAGAAGAAAACCAACCAGCATGCTTCCGCTAAGATAAGCGCCAATAAAGCCGCCCCATGCACCAATAAGGAAAATACCTTCAACAGCAGTAACCATCATACCTGTACGCTCTGCCAGAACTTCTCCCAGTGCTCCAAGGATCAAAGGTGTACTCATGAAAAATGCTCTGGTGATCAAATTAATAAATACCTGCATATCATGCCTCTCCTTTCTGCAGCTTCTGATGTTTCAGTTTCCGGATCTCCAGCTTTCTTCTTACAAAGAAAGACATCAGCACGAACAGCATAACAAAGCCAAGCATAACATCAATAACACTGGCCGGTGCATCTGTGGAATGTCCCAGTGCTGTACCGCCTACCTGAAGGGTTCCGAAAAGAAGTGCTGCAAAAATAACACCAATAGGGTTTGCACTTGCCATAATGGCAATACCAATACCATAGGATCCGATATCTGATTCAAATCCGGTTAGAAGCATATGCTGCATTCCGTTGATCTCTGTAAAGCCTGCAAGTCCTGCAATGGCACCACTGATGAAAAATGCAGTCATGCACATTTTCTTGGGATTGATGCCGGACATCCTGGCTGCATCCTGATTCAGTCCTGTTACACGGACTCTGTATCCAAGAGATGTATGATACAGGATAAACCAGATAAAAATAGCTGCTGCAAGGGCGATCACAATGCCCAGGGACACGGATGTTCCGGGAATGATCTTTGGAAGCCATGCAGAATTGTCAATATATGCAGTCTTCAGATATTCGTGCTTCGGCTCCTGCAGGGCAGTACGGAGAAGAAGCTGCATCACATACTGCACTACATATGTAGACATCATACTTACCAGGAATTCATTTGCATTAAATTTTGCTTTCAAAAATCCGATCAAAAGGCCTGTCAGGCCGCCACCCAGGATACTTGCAGCAAATGCCAGAACCAGTACCACTACTCCTGGAAGCTTTGTCTGCAGTGCAAGAGTGGTTGCTACTGCACAGATACATCCTACATAAAACTGTCCCTGTGCACCAATGTTATAAAGGTTTGCTTTATAAGTAAATGCAAAAGCAAGACTGGTAAGGATCAGTGGTGTAGTCTTGATCAGGATATTTCCCATGGTAAACTTATCTGAAAATGTTTCCGTCAGCATTACCTTTAAAGAATCAACAGGATCCACGCCTAATAGGGGAAGGAATGCAAAGCTGACAATAAGGCCAAGTACAATGGCCAGCACCGTCCATAAAAGGAAATCCTTTATCTTTCCGTTCTGTTTCATGCCTCTTCCTCCTTATCCGGCTGATAACCTGCCATCAGAAGACCGATCTTCTCTGTGGTAAGCTCACCATTTCTGTATATGCCCATGATCCTGCCCTTATACATAACTGCGATCCGGTCAGACAGGGCAAAAATCTCAGACAGCTCTGTGGAAACAAGAATAACGGACTTGCCGCTGTTTTTCTCTCCCAGAATGGTTTTATGTACATAGTTGATGGCACCCAGATCCAATCCTCTTGTAGGCTGGTCAAAGATCACCACGCTTTTTCCCATATCCACCTCTCTGGCTACAACCACCTTCTGCTGATTACCACCGGAAAGGCTTCCTGCAGTCACATTACAGTCCGGAGCCTTGATCTTGTAATCTTTGATCTGCTGGTCAGTATACTGGCGCAGCTTTTTCCAGTTAATGATCCCATGGCTTACCCAGTTCTTCAGATAGCTGGCTTTCAGAAGCATATTTTCTGCCAGGGACATCTCTGCCACCATGCCGTAACGGTAACGGTCAGATGCTGTATATCCCATACCCATGGCGATCCTGTCTTTTACACTTGTGGCTGTAATATCCTTGCCATCCAGAAGGATTTTCCCCTGTGTTGGAACCTCTGCTCCATAAAGAGCTTCGCACAGTTCCTGCTGTCCGTTATCAGAAACGCCGGCAATACCAAGGATCTCTCCTTCATGAACCGCCAGGTTAATATGATCCAGTACCGGGGCACTGCCCTTTTTCTGGATGGTAAGATCCTCTACAACCAGACGTTTCTTTTTCTTGTCCAGATCGTCCCCGCCTGGAGCCTGCAGTGTCTCCAGATCATGCCCGATCATCATATGGGCCAGTTCTTTTTCGTTGGTATCTTCTCTTTTTACTGTTCCACATATCTTGCCGTTTCGCATAACCACAATGGTATCTGATACCTGCATAACTTCCTTCATCTTATGGGTGATAAAGACCACTGAATTGCCCTTTGCCACATAATTTTTTACAAAGGCCATCAATGTATCGATTTCCTGTGGGGTAAGAACTGCAGTAGGCTCATCCATAATCAGGATCCTTGCCTTCAGATAAAGTGCTTTCAGGATCTCCACCTTCTGCTGGGAACCTACGGAAAGGTTCTTTATGTATTCTCCGGCAGGTACGTCAAATCCATACTGCTTTGCCAGAGCTTCTATCTCTTTTTCTTTGGTCTTAATATCAATCCTGCCTTTACAGTTCCCCAGGATAATATTTTCTGTTACCGTATGAGCCGGTACCAGTGAAAAATGCTGCTGGATCATGGAAATCCCCAATGCCATTGCTTCCTTCGGGGATGCAATTTTACGTTCCTTTCCATCGATCCATATCTCTCCTGAGGTAGCATGATAAAGGCCATAGAGGATCTTCATGATCGTACTTTTTCCTGCTCCGTTCTCGCCAAGGAGAGCCACAACCTCCCCTTTGTGGACTGTAATGGAAACGTCATCATTTGCCAGTACCTTGGCAAACCGTTTCGTTATGTGTTTTAACTCAATAACCGCTTCACTCATATCTGCCTCCTGATGTTTTTATAGGCAAAACGTAACTGCCAAATGCACTTAACAGTTACGGCAAAACCTTTTCTGCTTTAGGAATCCTGTTGCAGAAAAAGGGACTGCTGCACAATCCCACGCAACAGCCCCTTCGGAAGATCTTTTACTTATTTCTCGGAAAAATACTGTGTGAAATCAATCTTTCCGTCTGTGATATCTTTGATTGCCTGGTCAACAGCAGCTTTGCACTCATCAGAGCATGCATCTGAATATTTAGCTTCAAATACGCCTTCAGCAACGCCAACTTCCTGTGCGCCCTTCAGCTCGCCCTTTGCAACGCCTTCGATGATCCATGGATATACGTTTGCCCAGTTCATAGGAACAGAACCGTATACACAGCTGCTCTCATCGTTCTTGTCTGCTGCAAAAGCTACAAACTTGCCATCTTTTTCTTCTGCTGCCTGAACAGCACCGGAAGCACCTTCATTGGAATAGCAGAATACTGTGTCTGCGCCGTTATCCATCATCTGTGCTGCCATGTCCTTTGTTGCAGAAACATCTGTCCAGCTGTTTACGAAGGAACGTGCAGTAGTAAATTCAAGGCCTCTCTCCTCGCATACGGACTTAGCTGCTGCATCATATGTATCCATCAGCTTCACCATAGGAGCATTGGACTCACCGCCCATAACTGCAAAGCTTCCGTTCTCTGTAGCGTAACCTGCCATAATACCTGCAAGATAGGATCCTTCATACTCTTTCGGGAATACAGGAACCATATTGTCTGTATCACTTAACTGGCCATTGATTACTGTATATACGGAGTCAGGATACTGTGGTGCGATCGCTGCACAAGCCTCGTCAAACTGGCTTCCTGCTGACAGGATCAGATCATATCCTTTCTCACCATACTCAGTAAAGGTGGATTCAAACTCTTCTACCGGAACAGATTCAACAACTTCGATGGATGTGCCCAGTTCTTCGTCGCAGGCCTTTGCACCTGCATTGTTGCTTGCATTCCAGCTCTGGTCATCAATACTTCCCGGAAGGATCAGTACGATCTTCATAGATGCGTAATCCGGCTCATCAGCCATAACCGGTACTGCCGGTACAGCAGCTACTGTCAGTGCTCCGCATAATAATGCTGCAACCAATGATTTCTTCATGTTAAATTCCTCCCTATTTAGTCAAGTGTTTTTTCCTTAAAAATCAAGGTTTTTTTATTGTTTACTCTCAGATGAATGAGCCAAGGAAATGGATATTTCTAAGTA
>ONBN01000029.1 GCA_900316115.1 uncultured Eubacteriales bacterium | reverse complement strand
CAGCTGAGCTACGAAGACATATCCGATTTTTGGCTTAAAATAAGGCTTTCTGGCACTTCTTAAGCTTCCGGATCGGTAGCCGGTTATTCAATTACTTATGCTTTCTGGATGAATTGCTCCATCCAACTTTCCTCGATACATTCGCCTTTGGCGGCAAGCTATATAACACTTACTTTGACAGATTCGAACTATCGAGTTCTTTTTCCTATAGTTCAAAGGCGTCAGGCAAGCCCCTTCCTTAGGAGGCGAGTGCTCTATCCAGCTGAGCTATGCCGACATGTACGGTTTTTGGCTTAAAATAAGGGTTTTCTTATCTTTTGCCGTCGGAACCGGTAACCGATTATATATCTTAACAGGCGATTTTGCCTTGGTAAGAATCTTGTTTGGACTGCTGTGTGCTTCCCTGCATATCTAACAGAAGTGATGCTATCAACCTGCCTCTGAACTCCCAGTACAATCTGAAATGGGAGAGGAGGTCTCCCCCCTTAGGAGGCGAGTGCTCTATCCAACTGAGCTATGACGACAAATGCTGATTTTGACGTTTCAAAACCGCATTGATAATTGTACTATATTTACACCTAAAAGGCAAGGTCTAAATCAAATTTAACGCCTAAAAATGCAACTGTCCCTGAAGCCAGATGATTCCTTTAAATCTTCTGCCAGGCTGTGGTTCTCCCAAAAGATCCTGCTTATTGATACATATGTCAAACTGCATATCATTGCTTTCCACAGTCATCTGATAAAGAGTTTCGCCTGTAAGCACATTTTGAAAGCTTACAACATCCCTGATCTCACCCATGATATTATACTGGTCACATTCAATACCATAGGGCATAAAATAAGAATCAACGATAGTCATAATATCATCTTTCACAATCCGCTCGGAAATCATGGAATACGTATCCATATCCTCCATTGTCAGGCTTTCCATGGCTTCCTCGTCCCCATTTCTTGCAGCCTCGATCAGATTTGTGCGATTTCTGGTCAGTTCCTGTGCCACTTTTACAGCTTCTTTATCTTTCTGAACCGGCAGAAGGATCGTTCCTTTTCTGGCAAGTCCGGTGAGAGTCAATGGCTGCCCGCCAAAAGCTCCCTTTGAACTTTCAAGTATATATTCTGCAGGATTCTGCAGATAAAAAATCAATGTTACGCCAATTCTAAGGTCATCACAGGCACCTGCAAAAGATTCCTTATCCGCATGTCGTTCAATCGTAACTCTCTCCTGGGTGGTAATTCCTGTCCCCCTGAAAAAGGGGAAGGAATATTCCACCTGAAATTGATTGTCTTCATCATACTGCCCACAGACAGTAATCCCACAGTCACATCCATAATTTTTAGAAAATTCAGCAAAAGCACCATCCGGATGGTTCTCCACAACATATTTTTCATCATATGAATCGATCACATCACGGATCAATTCCTGCATTTCTTTTCGTTTTGTGATCTTTGAAAACCCGATTGATCTCAAATAGCTGTGCACGAAAGCACCTCCTGTTTTTGCTGTACGTTTAATGGTACTTTAATAATGTACTATTTATTGGACTTTTTTTCGATTTTTGTCATTCCACCCATATATGGCTGAAGTGCTTTCGGAATATTTACGCTTCCATCTGCGTTCAGGTTGTTTTCCAGGAATGCGATCAGCATTCTTGGCGGTGCGACAACGGTGTTATTCAGGGTGTGTGCAAGATATTTCTTTCCGTCTGGTCCATTTACACGGATCTTCAGACGACGCGCCTGTGCATCACCCAGGTTAGAGCAGCTTCCTACCTCAAAATACTTCTTCTGTCTTGGGGACCATGCCTCTACATCCAGAGATTTTACTTTAAGGTCTGCCAGATCACCGGAGCAGCATTCCAGAGTACGTACCGGAATATCCATGGAACGGAACAGATCTACTGTATTCTGCCACAGCTTATCAAACCACATTTTACTTTCTTCTGGCTTGCAAACAACGATCATTTCCTGTTTTTCAAACTGATGGATACGGTAAACACCTCTTTCCTCCAGTCCGTGTGCTCCTTTTTCTTTACGGAAGCAAGGAGAATAACTTGTAAGAGTCTTTGGAAGTTCTTCCTCCGGGATGATCTGATCAATAAATTTACCGATCATGGAATGCTCGCTGGTTCCGATCAGATACAGATCCTCGCCCTCAATCTTATACATCATTGCATCCATCTCAGCAAAACTCATAACACCTGTTACCACATTGCTGCGAATCATGAAAGGCGGTACACAATATGTGAAGCCTCTGTTGATCATAAAGTCTCTTGCGTAAGCGATCACTGCAGAATGAAGTCTTGCAATGTCTCCCATCAGATAATAGAAACCGTTTCCTGCAACTCTTCTTGCACTGTCAAGGTCAATTCCGTCAAAACTTTCCATAATATCTGTATGATATGGAATCTCATAATCCGGTACAACCGGCTCGCCAAATTTTTCGATCTCAACATTCTCACTGTCATCTTTTCCGATCGGAACAGATGGATCAATGATATTCGGGATAACCATCATATCCTTCAGAAGTTCTTCTCCTACTTCTTTCTCTCTTGCAGAAAGCTCCTCGATGCGTGTACCAGATGCAGCAACCTGTTTCTTTACTTCCTCTGCCTCATCCTTTTTACCCTGTCCCATCAGAGCTCCGATCTGCTTGGAAATTTTGTTTCTCTGTGCACGAAGCGCTTCTACTTCCTGCTTGATCTCTCTGTTTTCTTTGTCCAGCTCCAGTACCCTGTCTACCAGTTCAAGCTTGCTGTCCTGGAATTTATTACGGATATTCTGCTTTACTACTTCCGGATTTTCTCTCACAAATTTGATGTCTAACATAATGTCCTCCTGATAATAAACTCCCCTTTTTGGGAATTTTTCTTTTTATTTATGCTCTTGCAGAAAAGGAATTTTCTAATATCTCTCCTGCCAAACTCATTTCTAAATTTTACTCAATATGGTACCTGACAATGCTTTGTAATACCATACCATTTTACTCCTCAGCCTCAAGATTTCCAAGGCCAAAATTAACTGCTTTTCTTAATGCCTCAACTTCTTCCTGACTTAAAACCACATAAGATTCACCTTTTACGATTTCTTTCAGATACAGGAAGCAATTGTCACGGCTATGCACTGCATTTAGTATAAGACCTGTATTATCTTTGTCAAGTAAAGCAAGGGCAAAACTTAATTTTCCACCTACATCATCAAATGCATCATATTTTTCCACCCCATATTTGCTGAACACGGTTTCCATATTATGCTTGATAAAGTTGATGTCGTGCTCATGATCCTCTTTCGCTTCATAGAGCCGGTCGATCTGATTAAACTTTCTTACAAAGACTTTTTCCAGAGATTGAGCATCACTGCCTTTCATGAACATTTTATACTTACGTTCCAGTCGGCTGAGACGCATTTTGCTGCCCACAACATTTGCCAAAAGAATTAATGTGAGGATCAGCAATATAATGATAACGATCCCGGGATCTATTCCCATGCTGTCAAAAATACTGCTCATAGATTCTCCTTATCTGATAGATTCAAACAGCTCAATAATTCTCTCTAACTCATCCCTTGAATAATATTCAATTTCTATTTTTCCTTTATTATTCTTTTTTCTTTGGATATGGACTTTTGTGCCCATGATACCTTTCATTTTTTCTTCCAGGCTTTCATAAATCACATCTTCTGTTGTACTGCCTAAACTGCCTTTTCTTTCTTTTACAGGTTCCAGGAGTTTCTTTACTAATTTTTCTGTCTCCCGAACGCTGAGTTTTTCATCAAATACCTTCATAGCCACAGAATACTGGGTTTCCGGCTCTGTGATTGAAAGGATTGCCCTGGCATGGCCTGCGGAAATCATTTCATCGATAAGCATCTGCTGCACTCTGGAATCCAGTTTTAAAAGTCTCATTGAATTTGTTACAGCAGTCCTGCTCTTTGATACTCTTTCTGCAATTTCATCCTGTTTCAGTGAAAATTCTTCAATAAGCCTTTTATACGCCATAGCTTCTTCAATAGGATTCAGGTCCTCCCGCTGAATATTCTCAATCAGTGAAATTTCCACAACCTGCTGATCGCTTAACTCTTTTATGATCACTGGCACTTCTTTTAATCCTGCCAACTTTGCAGCCCGCCATCTTCTTTCTCCAGCGATGATTTCGTAATAGTCCGTTTTATCGGACACTAACAGTGGTTGCAAAATGCCGTACTGTTTAATGGACTCTGAGAGTTCCAGCAAGGCATCTTCATCAAACTGTTTTCTTGGCTGACTGCGATTTGGTTCAACCTTTGAAATCTTTACAGTTAATACAGACTTTTTATCTTCTGTCCTTGATTCCTGGCTTTTTGCAGCTTTTATCGGTTTCTCTACTGAACTACTTTCTTTTTTTACAACTGTTTTTGTTTTATCCCCACTCTTTTCAGGGAACAAAGCATCTAAGCCTCTTCCCAGACCTGTCTTCTTTGCTGCCATTACTCACCCTCCCTGTTGATCACTTCTTCAGCCAAAAGGCGATAGCTTTCTGCGCCTGCTGACTTTGAATCGTAGATTGTAATCGGCTGTCCATAACTGGGCGCTTCTGCCAGTCTCACATTCCTCGGAATAATGGTTTTATAAATGTTCTGATCCAGATTATCTTTTACATTTTCCACTACCTGAAGAGACAGATTCGTTCTGGCATCGTACATTGTAAATACAACGCCTTCTATTTCCAGGGAATTATTCAATCTGTCTTTTACCAATTCAATCGTATGTATCAACTGTGACAGTCCTTCCAATGCATAATATTCACACTGAATAGGTACCAGCACAGAAGTAGCAGCGGTTAATGCATTAATGGTAAGCATATTCAATGAAGGGGGACAATCCATGATAATATAATCATAATTATCTCTTACTTTATCAATGATCTTCTTTAATATATATTCTTTTTCATCAATACCGATCAGTTCTATTTCTGCGCCTGAAAGATTAATATTTGATGGTATCAGGTCTACATCCTGCACCACATCTTTCACAATTGTATTTTCTATTTCTGCTTCATTTAACAGAAGTTCATACAAGGTATTTTCTGTTGAATTTTTGTCAACTCCTAATCCACTGGTGGTATTTCCCTGTGGATCAATATCTATTGTAAGAACTTTTTTCCCCCGTTCGGCAAGACACGCTGAAAGGTTAATTGCTGTTGTAGACTTACCTACACCGCCTTTTTGGTTGGCAACTGCTATAATTCTACCCAATGCTCTGCCTCCTTCTTGTGTTACTTCTATTTTTACTCCCTTATTTACTCTGATGCCAAGGTCAGTAATTGTTTCTAAATATACCTATTTTAGAATATATTCACTTGCAAAATATATCTAATAGATATTATGCCTTACTTCAACATCATAAATATTATAGCACTTTTATTTTTTTCATGCTACATAATGTTTCACGTGAAACATAGAAAAAGATGTTTTTTTCATCTATAAAGTTGTGTAATATGATAATTCATTAAAATGATTACTGATTAGAGTATATTTTATCTTGAGTGCACGATCAGATACTGTTATCTTTATCTCTCATTTCTCCTATGTGAATCATACATACGCAGAAAAGATATGTCTATATATCAAGGCTTCGTTTTCGGATTTCTCCCGGGCATTTATTATCTCAAAGATTTGTCACCTCCAGAATCCAGCCGCTTCGCGTCTGTCGTGCTTCGCACTTGTGATTCTGTCAGTGATGCGCTCGCCTACGGCGTTCAGACACGGCAAATAACAGAGAAATTAGCCCCGTCGAAATCTGCGAAAGCCTCGCATGATATATGCGCCATATACTTTTCTGCTATATAACGAACGATACTATTTTATCAGCTAAACGATAAGTATTTTATTGTTTGTCGTCTCACCTTCAAATACTCTTGCTTGATTTTCTTTGTCACTCCATTTTCCATATTATAGAAGCCTTCATGCCATACTACTAACTTAACAACTTATTACCTACTTGTTGTGTAAGCCTTTGTTTCGCATATTTCTGAATGCAAAAAGAAGTTCAAGCACAGAATGTATAAACAAGGAACTATGTTCTAAAAATATCTACATCAACATTCCACCAATAGTGGTAATTTTATATCTCTCTTCTTTCACGTTCCATTCATATTTTTAAAATCAGATTTTGCTGATACTATTAATCATCAAGAATTTATGTTTCACGTGAAACATTTAGTTCTAATCCACAGGATATTTAATTAGAAATCCAACTGTTCTATAGGGCATCTACCATTAGAGTTTTCACAGATTTCAATTGTGCTAACACTTCTAAAATTTATGGTATTTAAGTGTCTCAGACACAAAATTCTCTGGAGATAAAGTAACACGAACAAAGTGCGTATCTATTTTTTCCAGCACATCGCCCATAGAATCAAAAGTACGTAACACGCCAAACACAAAGCAGTTGGATTGATTCTATGGGTGACAAATCTTAAGGTAAATAAATTCCCAGGAGAAATCCGAAAACGAAGCCTTGATATATAAACATTTCTTTTCTACGTAATGAACCTAAACAGATATTATAATCAAATTTTCCAATGATTATTATACTGCATCACAGGCATCCATCTGGAAACTTAACATTGTAAATCTGCCCGAATTGGCTTATAATATAAGATATAATTTGATTGAGTATTTCAATATGATATAGACATATAATATAACTAATATATTCTCATCAAAATCGATTATACAAAAATAATCACATTCAAATTAAAGCATGCATAACAATACGTATACATTTTGTATAGGGTGCGATAAATGAAATATGTATTAGTATTAATCTAAAAATATTTTCTATAAAAAGAATATTTATCCATCAGGAGGGATCATAATGAAAGACCATAATCGTAAAATTGTTACTCTTGCTGCATTGACTACTATTGCTGCGGGAGTAATACATGTAGCAAATCGCTGTATTGCTGCGTCCTCTCAAATAAAGAATCTCCTTCCAACAACAGAAAATCAGTACTATGATTGGAGATTTGGAAGGGTTTTCTATACTAAAAAGGGATCTGGGAGTCCATTATTACTGATTCATGATACAATTACAGGTTCTTCAGGATACGAATGGTCTTTAGTTTCTGACCGACTTGCTGAAGAGCATACTGTATATACGATTGATCTTTTGGGTTGTGGACGATCTGATAAACCTGGCATCACATATACCAATTTTCTTTTTGTGCAGTTACTCTGTGATTTTACTAAGAATGTGATTAAGGAAAAAACAGATGTAATTGCTTGTGGATTTTCATGCTCTTTTATCACAATGGCTTGCCGCTATGACAATTCATGCTTTAATAAGATTATATTTGTTAATCCACCAAGTATTAATTCTTTAAAGCAATATCCATCTGAAAGGAATAAATTATTCAAATATCTTGTTGAATTTCCAGTTTTCGGAACCTTAATATATCATATGATTGTTTCACGTGAAACAATTAGTAATTTGTTTATTGATAATCTTTATTTCAATCCATTCCATGTGGATGACCGCACAATTGACGCATACTATGAATCAGCTCACAAAGGTGGATATTATGCCAAGTACATGTATTCCAGCCAGAAATCCAAGTACACGAATATTGACATTACAAAAAGCATTCAGGAAATGAACAATAGCATTTATATCTTAACAGGTGAAACTGAATATAAGAGAGAGTCTATTGTTGATGACTATACACAATTAAATCCATCTATAGAAACATCTGTTATAGAAAAAAGTAAACATTTTCCGCATATGGAAAACGTGTCTGGATTTTTAAATGCTGTTTCTGATTATCTTGCTCAATAATTAAATAACCAGTCAAGTGATCCAAATGGTCTCCCGACAGTATTACCATATAGAAATTGACTTGCAATCAAGATCATAAGAACCCAATCATTCACAAACTCGTTCATGAATGATTGGGTTCTTTTTTTCCCTGATATCACACTAATATTCGCATATAAATATATATAATTAGAATTCTCCACCTATTAAGATATATAGTAGAAAACGATATCTAGTAAAAAATCATACTTAATTCACTATGATAATTGATAATCTCGGACACCAGCCATGCGTTTGCTCATGTATCGAATGAGCCATGCCTGACCTGCATGACCAGATCTCATGACCATTGGATAAGTTAAATCATATGAGTAAGCAGGATTATAGGTATAGCCCGGATTACGAATGCAGTTTGTAGCTGCAAAAAAGCCATAAACGCAAAGCAACTGGCTTTCATATATGGCAACGTCAACCATCAACCTCAGACAGCATATACAGCATATCTCCTTAATATCCATATAGTAAGCATAATAAAAAGTGACGGCGATAGATTTGTACTCTTCTCAAATATCAGCTCTAAAAAACTGACATTTGGATATTAGTACATCATATATCACCGTCACTCTTTTATTATAAGAAGATCTTAAAATTTTAAATATAAATTGCTACAATTATCAGGACTGAGAGCTGACATCATTTGTGTTGTCTGTGTTATCTTCTGATTCAACACTATCCACAGTGCCGCTCTCATCTGTTATGGTTTCTTCTGTTTCTTCAGTTGAATCTGAATCAGTCTGTCCTACAAATGTTTTATAACTATCGATCAGTTCTTTTACAGTCATCTTATTTACCAGATAAACCTTCTGGTCTACAACAGCTGCATAGAAATTGGTATCATACTGGTAATAGTCAATCTCTGTTTTGTTTCCATCTACATCTGTTAATTCAACTTTGAAATCCTGATCATTGCTGTTTTCATATTTCTCTGTGAGACGTTTCTGTCCAGTCATGTTGATCAATTTATTGTAGAATGTAGTAAATGGAGTGCTGTCATCTAATGCGGTTCCATCCAACTGGTAACTTAGGGTTGTGGTACTTGTTGTTGTGGAGGAATCCTCGTCACTGCTGTCTTCAGATGTTTCACGTGAAACATCAACTGTATGTGTTTCTCCTTTGTATTCTGCCTGCAGGCTTTCAAGATTATTTACGGAAAGATAGCTTACAGTCATATCCCAGAAATCTTCTTTTGTTTTTCCAAGGAAAACAGACAAAGTGTCATTTGAAATCGTGTAAATTTCTTTGCTGTTGTTTACCATTACATATCTTCCATCGTCTTCTGACTGATCTCCTACAAGAATTGTCATCTCACGATCCACCATCTTAGTCTCAGGCTCTGTAGAATCTGTAGAAGTTGTATCTGTGGTGTCTGTGTCAGATGCATCCGTTGCCTCAGCATCTGTGGAATCCGTAGAAGTTGTATCTGTAGTGTCTGTATCAGTGGCATCTGCTGTCTGATCATCCGTAGAGTCAGTCGAATCTGCTGTATCCTGTCCATCTGTAGAATCCTCATCAGATGTATCTGCGTCTTCTGAAGAATCATCCTCTACAGCAACTTCTTCCTGATAATCAATGGTAATCGTTCCGTAAGGTTTATCCAGACCATACTCTGAAAGATCTGTACAGTTGTAATTTACAAAGGATCCATATGCAATACTTGCAATGGAGGATGTAAGACTGCTCACTTTTGCGGAATCCGCTTTCTCGGATCCATCCTGATCCTGGATGTTCCAAAGGCCAGTCTTGTCATCTTTGGCCAGTGTGTAGCTGTCCCCATTTTCTTCAACGGTTACGTTGCTCACTGTAGAAGAATCCACTACAGGGAATGTTCCGGCTTTTGCATAATCATATAAGGTTTTCATAAATGGCTGGAATACGGAATCTGCAACAACATAGATTTTTGATTCGTCTTCACCTTTTTCCACATAATACTGACTGGTAGAATCATTTTCCATTCCCACACGCAGTGCAGTCTCATTACCGTCATTGTCTGTGATCGTAATAGTGTTAGTCGGATTGTCCAGTCCATATTCCGTAGCATCTGTTACATCATCCAAAACCCGGTCAGCTTCAATATTGTCCAGACTTCCGATTGCTTCTGTCAGTTTGTCCTGATCTACAGGGAAGTCCTTTTCATCGGTTTTGACCCATTCATCATTGTCTTTTTCAAAAGTAACTTCTTTTTTGTCAATCACAAACTTGATTGACTTCACATCATCGGAGGCGATAGAGAAAACCTGAGTTTTCTCCTCGTCCTCACTTGCATTTTCCTTTTCTTCCTGTTTGGTCACATATGTTTTAACTCCCACATATGTGCCGCTTAAAACTACCAGCACTGCAACTGCTGTTACCAGATTCATTGATTTTTTCTTCATCAGGCTTTTCTCCTCTTAAACCAGATCACAAAACCTGCTACTAAAAAGATACCAGGAATCAAACCAATTGTACAAATCTTCCAGAAACTTGCATCATAATCGGATATTGTCAGATAAGATACTTCCAGGCTCTTAGAAGGAATAGAAACTGTAGTTGTCTCTTCTGTAGATACCATGGAATTAAGACTTTCTGTTACAAGCTTCTCATTTCCTCCGGAAACAAGC
Organism: uncultured Eubacteriales bacterium; assembly: GCA_900316115.1. Classification (GTDB taxonomy): domain Bacteria; phylum Bacillota; class Clostridia; order Lachnospirales; family Lachnospiraceae; genus Blautia_A. The sequence goes on along the minus strand of ONBN01000029.1, from coordinate 19,275 downwards.
TGATTCATCTGAGAATCCATAATATAGGAAGTAGAATAGTAGATGATTTGAGTCTCTTTTCCATCTCCTACATCTTCTTTAATGCTTACACCAAGGGCAAATGGTCCTGCTACATCTCCATCTTCTTTTTCCAGTGTCTCACTCTGCAGATTTATTTTGGAATAAGCACTGTCTGAGGTTGTAAGGATATCATCAATCGTCACGGTATCTCTTACATCATCCAGTTTCTGGATACCCTGTGCGTATGGCATGATAATGTAATATCCGGAGGATGCAGTTTCTGAGGATGCATCTGTACTATTTACAGTAGGAAGCAGGTAATATGGCATCTGCATTCCGTAATGCTGGCTGTCACCCTCAAATACAATTCCCTCTGCTGCTTTTACTCCATAATTTTCAAGTACAGCAGCAAAATTGGTCAGTGTACTCTCTGTATAATCAGAGAAGATCATTGCTTTTCCGCCATTTTCCAGATAATCCAGAAGTGCTGTTTTCTCATCCTCGGAAATATCACTGGATGGGGAATCGATCAGCAGGCATGCCGCATCATCCGGCACACTTCCCTCACTGATCAGGTTCAGGGATTTAATCTCCATATTGGCTTTTTCAATGTCTTCTTTGATGGTACTGTCCAGTTCTTTCTCCCCATGGCCTTCCAGGGTATAAAGAACAGGAAGATTCTCGGTTGTTACATAAGCAATGGCACTTGTGATCTGTCCTTCACCATCAAATCCGGTTGTTTTATAACTGTAGGTATTATAATCCATTGTAGATTCGTACATGTCATTATAATTTACCACTTTATTTCTGTCTCCGCATACAACGATCAAGCTGTTAGAAGATACCTGGTCACTTGTATATTCAGAAACAAATTTAGGGCTTACTACCGGGTCCTTCAGTTCTACACTCACATGCTTGGACTCGTCTGCATATTTCTGAAGTAGATTGCTGATGGTTTCGTCCTCAGAACCGCTTTGAGCGATCTGATAGATGGTAACGTCCTTATCCAAGTTATCCAGGACTTTCTTTGTCTCATCACCAATGCTGTACAGCTGCTGGTCACTGATATCGATCTGTGTATACTTGGACGGCAGCTTTCCTACGATCATATTGATCACTACCACAATGGCCACAAAAATAACGATCATCATGGTGCTGTAAGAGCCGTTCCGCAGATATTTCTTATTAATCGGCATCTTTTCCTTCGGCTCTTTTTTTGTCTGTTCGTTTTTATTTTTTCCTAATAATTTCATTTCTCCACCTCCTTAATTCCAGCGTCTCTTCACGATTGACTGGACAGTAAGGAATATACAGATTGCAATTACAGAAATAAAATATACAATTCCTGTTACATCCAAAATATTATTCGTAAAGTTTTCATAATGTGCACTCAGGTTAAATACTTCCAGGATTTTCTGGATTCCGCCTTCAAAAATACTGGATTTCACTATATATGTGATGGCAAGAGCCGCTTCTCCACAGATACAAATGATTCCTGAAATCATTTTATTCTTGATCATAGTATAAATAATGATACAAAATGCAAAAATCAGGCAACCAAATGCAACACATGTAGAAAGTGCTGTCTGTGAGAAGAATGAGGAAATCCCGCTCATCATATAAAATGCAAACAAAAATACAAAGGTAAGTACTGCTGCGATCACCTGACTTTCTGTTATGGATGAAAAGAATACACCGATAGCAATATTGGCACATCCAAGAAGGAAGAAGCCAAGAATCGCTGTATAAGCGCCTTTATAGGACACAGTACCGAACTTTGACATAACCAGTGGGTATGTGCACATCACTGCCATAGGTATTGCAAAAACCGTTACTAGGGCCAGATATTTGCCCATTACAATACCTGTAACAGATACAGGGGACGTAAGAAGCAGCTGGTCTGTTTTCTGCTTTCTTTCTTCTGCCAGCACACGCATGGTAAGAATCGGCACACTGATCAAAAATACAAAGGTAAGTGCGCTCATGGTGTATTCAAACTTCGGATATGCAGCTGAGAGCTGGTATGCAGAAAAATAAATTCCTGCTAAAACAAGGATAAAAAATATGAACAGATATCCGATCATGGAGGTCAGATAGCTTTTTAGTTCTCTTTTATAAACTGCTGTCATCTGGATCTTCCTCCTTTTCTGCCTGATCCTGCTTTTCATTTTCGGTAAGTTCAAGGAATACTTCCTCAAGAGAAGCCCTCTTTGCTTTCATCTCAAGGATTGGGCAGTCAGCCTTGACCATACTGTAGAATACAGCTTCTCTTACATCCTTATTTTCATCCAGCGTCAGAGATGCTTTCCATACGTTTTCTTCGGCAGATTTCTCCAGTTTCGCCTGTTTAACGCCTTCCACTTCAGCAAGTGCGGCCTGAATATTTCCACGATCGCCTTTGATCAGCATATTCAGGTTATTGGAGCCTGCTGCCAATTTGGCCAGATTCTCAGGTGTATCGCTGGCAACCAGCTTTCCATGGGAAATAATCAGCACATAATCACATACTGCGCTGACTTCTGACAGAATATGTGAGCTGAGGATCACAGTATGCTTCTTTTTAAGGCCTTTGATCAGTTCCCGGATCTCATTGATTTGCTTGGGGTCAAGACCAACGGTAGGCTCATCCAGAATGATCACTTCCGGATATCCCAGCACTGCCTGGGCAATTCCTACCCTCTGTCTGTATCCTTTGGAAAGATTCTTGATCAGACGATTTTTCATGTCCGTTATTTTAACCATATCCATAACCTCTTCGATCATGGATGCTTTTTTCGTTCTTGGGATTTTTTTAAGATCAGCAACAAACTGCAGGTACTCAAGAACCGTCATATCAAAGTAAAGAGGCGGCTGCTCCGGAAGGTATCCAATGCATTTCTTCGCTTCCTCAGGCTCTTCCAGAATGTCATGTCCGTCAATAACAACGCTTCCTTCTGTGGAAGCGATATAGCCGGTGATCATATTCATGGTAGTAGATTTACCGGCTCCATTTGGTCCTAGAAAACCGTAGATTTTGCCTTTTTCGATAGAAAAAGAGAGATGGTCAACCGCTTTGTGATCTCCATACCGCTTGACCAGATTATTCACTTCAATCAAGTTTTTCTCCTCCTTTTTTTACTATGAAAGTCCTGTAAAACAGTTGGCTTTCATATATGATACTGTCACCTGTCGGCAACATATCTATTCATAAAAGAATCATCTCCGCACAGCATATATCGCAGTCCCGGACAACACCCATGAATGCTTCATGCTTGCATGAGCAAATCCATGGCTATTGGACAGGCTGAACCTTTCATATTTGGAGATGATATACGGTCAGGGGACCGGTGAAGATGATTCTATAAAATATATTGTATGTTTAAGTTGTGAGGAAATCTGTATGATTGTGTGAAAAAAGTGTGATTGTTATGTGTTTTTAATGTGAAAATCCAGGTGTTTTATTCCTCCATGCCAAGGGGCTCTTTTGAGGGAAGTCCGGCCTTTCTCGGATACTTCTTTGGCGTTGGTTTTGCCTTACGGATCACAACAAAAGATCTGTCCATATCTGTATCTGCAAGGGAAAAACGCACCACATCTTCCCTTTGTCCGCCAAGGATCTTTACTGCCTTTTCTGCCTGGATAAGTTCCTGGTCAACATTGCCGGACTTATAGGAAATAAAACAGCCTCCCTGCTTTACAAATGGGATACAATACTCGGAAAGAGTGCTTAAATTGGCTACCGCACGGGATACACAGAAGTCAAACTGCTCTCTGTATTCCTTCTGTTTTGCATAATCCTCTGCTCTTCCATGTACAGTATTGATCTTTGTAAGTCCAAGCATTTCTGTTACTTCATTCAGGAAATTGATCCTTTTATTCAGGGAATCTAAAAGCAATATATCCAGTTCTGGAAAGGCGATCTTCAGCGGGATCCCTGGAAAACCAGCCCCTGTGCCTATGTCGATCAGCCTTTTTCCTGCCAGTTCTTCCGGCTTAAAACAGCTGGTTTTTACAACTGCCAGACTGTCCAGAAAATGCTTTGTGATCACTTCTTCGTACTCCGTGATCGCTGTAAGATTCATTACCTTATTCTTCTCTACAAGGTATTCATAATAGGTGAGAAACTGCTGTTTCTGTTCCTTTAAAAGGGTAATGGAAAGCTGCTCCAGCCCTTTTTCAAATGATGTCAGATCGTAATTCATCTGGGTTTCCTCTCTCTAAATAAATATGATGCCAGGGGACAAAAGCCCCCAGCTATAATACAGAAATTAATGGGACAGATATACCAGAAGTACGGAAATATCTGCAGGGGATACACCGGAAATCCTGGATGCCTGCCCAATAGATACAGGCCTGTAAAGTTCCAGCTTCTGCTTTGCTTCCAGACGCAGGCTCCCCACCTTTTCATAGTCCAGATCAGCAGGGATCTTCTTTTCTTCCAGCTTCTTAAACTGCTCTACCTGCTTCAGCTGGCGGCGGATATATCCATCGTATTTGATATTAATATTCACCTGCTCCTGCACATCCCAGGGAAGTTCTGGCCTTGCCGGATCAATAGGTGCGATGGCATCATAAGAAAGTTCTGGCCTGCGTATCAGCTCTGCCAGTGTTGTACCGGATTTTAAAGGTGTGCTTCCCAGGCTTTCCAGCAGCTGCTGTACCTGAGGTGTCCCTCCGATGGTAGCATTTTCGATCCTCTGGATCTCTTCTTTGATCTGCTGCTCTTTTACAAGAACCTTCTGATAAGTAGCATCATCCACAAGCCCTACCTGCCATCCTTTTTTACGCAGACGCAGATCTGCATTGTCCTGACGGAGGAGAAGCCGGTATTCTGCACGGCTTGTCATCATACGGTACGGCTCATGGTTCTCCTTTGTTACCAGATCGTCTATCAGTACCCCAATATATGCCTCTGAGCGGTCCAAAATCAGCTGTTCCTGGCCTTTTACCTCCATAGCCGCATTAATTCCTGCTATCAGTCCCTGAGCCGCTGCTTCCTCATATCCGGAGCTTCCATTGAACTGTCCGCCACTGAACAGACCTTTGATCTTTTTAAATTCCAGGGTTGGATAAAGCTGTCTTGGATTAATGCAGTCATACTCAATGGCATAGGCATTTTTTACGATCTTTGCATGCTCCAGTCCTGGTACGGTATGGTACATGGCCTTTTGTACATCCTCCGGAAGGGAACTGGACATACCGCCGATATACATTTCATTTGTATATTCTCCTTCAGGCTCAATAAACACCTGATGCCGCTTTTTATCAGCAAAACGTACTACCTTATCCTCAATAGACGGGCAGTATCTTGGGCCTGTTCCATGGATCATTCCTGAGTAAAGTGGAGATCTGTCCAGATTATCCCGGATGATCTGATGGGTTTCTTCATTTGTGTAAGTCAGCCAGCAGGATTTCTGCTGGATCTGCACAGTCTCCGGGTCTGTGGAAAAAGAAAACGGCACTACCCTTTCATCCCCGAACTGTTCTTCCATCTTGCTATAATCAATGGTGTTTCCTGCGATCCTGGCGGGTGTACCTGTTTTAAAACGGAACATTTCGATCCCCAGCTCCTTCAGGGAATCTGTAAGGTAATTGGCTGCCTGAAGACCATTAGGGCCTGTATAATTGCTTACATCCCCGTAAATACATCTTGCCTTCAGATATGTTCCTGTACAAAGAACCACTGCCTTACAATGATAAATGGCTCCAGAATACGTCTCCACACCTGTGATCCTGCCATCTTCTACAAGAAGCTTTGTCACCTCGCCCTGACGGATGGTTAGATTCTCCTGATTTTCCAGTGTTTTACGCATTTCATTGCTGTAAGCCTGCTTGTCTGCCTGGGCACGGAGGGAATGGACAGCCGGGCCTTTGGAACAGTTCAGCATCTTTGACTGGATAAATGTTTTGTCAATATTCTTTCCCATTTCGCCGCCAAGTGCATCCAGTTCTCTTACCAGGTGTCCCTTTGAGCTGCCGCCGATATTGGGATTACAGGGCATAAGTGCAATACTCTCCGCACTGACTGTAAACATAATGGTATTAAGTCCAAGGCGTGCCCCTGCCAGCGCTGCCTCACAGCCTGCATGCCCTGCACCTACAACAACAATATCAAAATCTTCTTCTATTCTTTTCATTTGCTGTCTGCTCCTTTTACTTATTTCCCCATACAGAATTTACTGAAGATCTCATTGACCAGATCCTCTCCTACGGACTCTCCGATGATCCTTCCAAGGCTGTCATAGGCACTCATAAGATCAATGGAAAAGAAGTCCTCAGGCATGCCGTCCAGAATACTCTGTTCCACCATTTTAAGGCTTTCCAGGGCCTCTGTAAGGGCTTCTTTATGCCTTGCATTTGTAATATAAACCTGATCGTTAAATGTGATCTCTCCCTGAAAGAAAAGCTTCCGGATCTGCTCTTCCAATTCCCTGATCCCTGTCTCTTCCTTTGCTGAAACCGGGATCACCGGATGGGAAACCAGTGCCTTTATGTCTTCTGTTGTAACTGCTGGATCCAGATCTGTTTTATTGTAAAGCACAATGGCTTTTTTCCCTTCCAGCATCTTCATGATCTCATGATCATTTTCATCAAGAGGGGTAGAAGAGTCCACCACATAGAGGATCAGATCTGCATCTTTTGCCAGCTCCTTTGCTTTTCCTACTCCAATCTTTTCCACCACATCCTCTGTCTTGCGGATCCCTGCAGTATCAGCCATTTTAAGGGTAATGCCATGAAGGTTGATGTACTCCTCCAGCACATCCCTGGTGGTTCCTGCAATATCTGTCACAATGGCTCTGTTTTCCCCTGTAAGAAGGTTCAGCATGGAGGATTTGCCTGCATTTGGCTTGCCTAGAATTACAGTACGGATCCCCTCACGGATCATTTTTCCATCGGAAGCTGTGGAGATCAGGTGCCCTATTTCTTTTTCCTCTTTCTTTACTACTTCAAGAAGCTGCTCTGGATATCCATCCAGGCTGATATGCTCCGGATCATCCAGTGCAGATTCAATATATGCAATATGGTAGATCAGATCACTGCGGATCTGTGTGATTACTTTTTTTACGGAGCCCTTCAGCTGGCTCATGGAACTGTTCAGGGCTGACTGGTTCTTTGCCTGGATCACATCCATCACTGCCTCTGCCTGGGACAGATCCAGCCTTCCGTTTAAAAAGGCACGCTTTGTAAATTCGCCTGGCTCTGCGATCTTTGCCCCGTTTTTCAGTACTGTTTCCAGTACCCGGTTCATGGCATACACACCGCCATGGCAGTCGATCTCCACTGTATCCTCTCCTGTAAATGTACGGGGTGCTTTCATGATCATCACCAGAACCTCATCCACCAGCTCATCTCCATCATAAATATACCCGTAATGGATGGTATGGGATGCTGCTTTTCTGATGTCTTTTTTTCCACCTTTTGATCTGTAAATACGGCTGATCACATCCATGGATTCTTCTCCGCTGATACGGATGATCCCGATACCGGATGCACTTACAGCCGTAGAAATTGCAGCGATGGTTCTCTCCATTTTCTTTCTCCTTATATAATGTCACCAACAGGCAACATGTCCGCTTTCTTACTGCTTATTACAAAAAAAATGCTATTCCAGGTGAACTCTGCCATACTGGATACTTCCTGCATGACAAAGCTGCTTTTCTATCTTTCACCTAGAATAACATCTTTTCTGTTTCATATTCAACCGGATTTTCACAAAACACATATTCTTATATCTGCTTCCCGGCTTTTTGATCCTTTAATCTTAGTACCTTTTCAGTCTTACAACTACATGACGATATGGCTCTTCGCCCTCGCTGATGGTCTCCACGTACTTGTTTCCCTGCAGAGAGGAATGGATGATCCTTCTCTCATATGGATTCATCGGCTCTAAAACTACCGGCTTCCTGGTCTTCTTAACCTTGTAGGCAATCCCTCTTGCCAGGTTCTCCAGTGTCTCTTTACGACGACGGCGATAGTCCTCTGTATCAAGCTTTACACGGATGTAATTGCTCTTGCCTTTATTTACCACAAGGCTGGTAAGATACTGAAGGGAATCCAGAGTCTGTCCTCTTTTTCCGATCAGGATACCCATATCCTCACCTTCAAAATCTACTTCCAGACATCCGTCTGTTGTGTTGTACTTGGATGTGATCTCTACTTCTCCAAGATCCATGGATGCAAATACATCTTTCAGGAAAACAATAGCTCTCTCTTCGATCTCTTTGATCTCCTGTGGATCTGTGATCACTTCTACTGGCTTGGACGGTTTTACCGGTCTTTCCTTTGGCTGGCGTTCCTTTACTGCACCTTCTGTCTCTCTTGGAAGTCTTTCTTTTGCAGGACGCTCTTTATAGGTTTTCTCCCTAACCGGCTTTGCAGGTCTTTCCTTTGGTTCTTTTACGAAATCCGCTTTCTTTGGCTCTTTCTTCTCTTCCTGTCTTGGAGCCTGTTTCTTCACTGGCTTTGGAGCCCTTCTGCGGTATTCATCTTCTTTGATCGATTCTACTTTAACAGTATCAACGATCTCTTTGATCTCTTCCTCATCAGAAACGGTTTCGATCTTACGTACTTTAATAATTGCAGGCTTACTGCCGATGCCAAAAAATCCAGAGCTGCCTTCGCTTACAACCTGAATATCAAGCTGGTCACTGGATGTACCAAGCTCAATGCAGGCTTTTGTGATTGCTTCACTTTTTGTTTTTGCTGAAAACTGAACGTAATCCTCCATCATAGCCCCTCCGTTCCTTATTGTTTTTCTTATTTCTTCTTGTTTCTCTCATCAAAATCCCTTACCATGTTTGCCTTTGCAGTAATGCTGCCTGGCTTTGCATTTCTTGCCTTCTGGTAGGATTCTTCAAGTTTCTTTGATTTCTCAGCAGCATTACCGCCGCCATTTCCCTTATCAATCTTTGTAGTATTGATATTCTTTGTACTCTGATTTGCCTGATTTGTGATCTTCTGTGGCGGAAGGCCCTGTTTCTCACGCCTTTTCTCCATCTTCTTCACATTTTCATTGATCAGGTCATTAATATCGATCTTATTCAGGTAACGGTTAATGATCACCTGCTGTACGCTTCGTACTACCGCACTGGCAATCCAGTAAATACCAAGACCTACCGGGAATGTGAAACAGAATACAGCAGACATCAGAGGCATTACTGTATTCATGGTCTTCATGGATGCATTCATGGTAGAATTGTCGTCGGTTGCTGCAGCCTGAGGCATCAGCTTATAGTTGAGAACCTGTGTTGCCCATGCAAGAACCGGGATCAGGATCGCTGCAATAGCAAGGATAATGGCACCGCCTGTAAATGCAGCCTTAATATAGGTAAGAGGCTGATCTGCAATGTTCAGCCCGAAAAAGCTCTGCATCTTGGAAATCTCACTGGCAGCTCCGTTGATCTCCTTGGAAAATCCTGAAAACTGGCTCATGGAAGAAAGTTCCTTCCACTGGGATGGGGAAAGTGCATACAGGAAATCAATGATAGAATTGCTTGTAGCCTTTGTGCCATCTAAAACAAGGGATACTCGTGACATATTGTGATCCTTGATAAAGGTCTGGATCAGATCTGTGTATCCGTTTACGGAAACGATCTTTGTCACAACTTCTGTAAATACTTCGCCAACACTGCTTACATATGCAGGGATCTTATAGATAACCTGCCATAAAGCCATCAATACAGGAAACTGGATCAGCAGCTGTACGCAGCTTCCTGTAGGAGAAACACCGTATTTCTGGTAAACAGCCTGTGTCTCTTCCTGCATCTTCTGTGCGGAAACCTGATCTCTCTTGCCCTGATACTTCTTCTGGATCTTCTGAAGCTCAGGCTGCATAACCGCACTCAGCTTGGAAAACTTCTGCTGCTTAACCTGCAGCGGAGTCATAAGTGCAAAAATAATGATACTGAAAACGATGATACAAAGACCCAGGTTCTGAATGCCGAACAGACCATCAAACATCTTGTAAATGCCATTCATGATCCATCCCATCAGAGACGCCAGCTGGCCAATGATCGGAATAGTACTCTTTGTGGCTAAAATAATATCCAAGGTTTTCTCCTCCTAGATTTCGTACTGCTTAAGGCAAAATGCCTTATGGTACAGGATCGTAGCCTCCATGTGAAAAGGGATTGCATCTTAATATCCTCCATAAAGCAAGAAGGCCGCCTTTCCATGCACCGTACTTTTCGATTGCTTCCAAACCATATTGAGAACATGTGGGAATATAAGGACATTTTGTTCTCTTCATTGGTGATAAATATTTCTGATAGAGACGAATCATCTTAATCATCCATTTTTTGATCATGGCTTTCCTCCACAGCATTTATGCCGCTCGCCCAGATGCAGAAGGGCACTTTCGATCTCCTGATAAGACCTTCCCTTTGCCCCTGTCCTGGCAACAACTACGATATCCAAACCTCTTTCAAATAATGTTTCATTCAGGCGATAACTCTCTCTGATCAATCTGGTGATCCTGTGGCGTACCACACTATTCCCTACTTTTTTACTTACTGATATTCCCAGACGATTCTCCATGTGCCCATTCTTCAGCACGTACATCACCAGATACCGGTTTGCCTGTGATGTTCCTTTTCGGTATACTTTCTGAAAATCCTGATTTTTCTTTAAGGAGTCTGAGTATTGCATCTGATCCTCCTTTTTAATTCTTTATAGAAGAAAAGACCACATATCTGCGGTCTTAACGGTTCAAGCATTCTTATTGCTCCAGCATATATAATTGGCTGCTGACAGCTGTCCTGCTTATGCAGATAAGCGCTTTCTTCCTTTTAATCTTCTGGCAGCCAGAACTTTACGTCCGCCTTTTGTACTCATACGTGCACGGAATCCGTGAACCTTTGCTCTTGATCTTTTTTTCGGCTGAAATGTCATTTTCATAGGTAAAGCACCTCCTTTATCTATTTATCATTTTAATTATTTATCCTAATCAGAACATCATTTCAATTATATTCATAAAAACCCGCTACGTCAAGCATAAAATGGGAATTTTCCGGCTTTTTTTCGTCGTGTTTTTTTGGTCTTTTTGGGAAATGGTGGATAATGTAAATGGTTTACGTAACATTATCCACATTTTGTGGATAACTTGTGGATAACTTGTCAATAATCTATAAAACTATCCACTTTTTTCGACATATTTATACACACCTTTTGATAAAAAGCCATTCTTACCTGGCGGTGGACAGTGGATAAACTTATACACATTATTTTAAACCATTTTGTCGTTTTTTCGGATTTTATGGAAACCTGTGTGTTTATGTCCACCGTTATCCACACTAATCCACAGCCAAAATGTGGATAACCCGGTGTCTAATCCACATTCTCCTTCTCTTTATTCACCATTTATTTTATTCTACTGCCCTATTTTCTCATTGCGAAACCCGGGAATTTATTATAATATATAAAAGGATATTTATGTCCTTTTATCAATGCACTACGGGAGGAAGAAATGAACACAGTAATCGAAAAATGGGATGAGATCCTTAATATAGTAAAAACAGAACATGATCTTTCGGAGGTTTCCTTTAATACATGGCTGAAACCCCTTAAAGTATATGAAGTAAATGGTAATATAGTCACCATCATCGTGCCCTCTGAGCAGGTAGGGCTTTCTTATATTACAAAGAAATACAAGCTCCCTCTGCAGGTAACGATCAGTGAAGTTGCAGGCATGGACAACTGTGATGTACGTTTTATCCTTCCCGAAGACGTACCTGCCAAAAAAACGGCTCCTTCCGGAAACAGCCATACCGCACAGGATATCCGGTGCGAAGAAGCACACTTAAATCCCAAATATACATTTGATACCTTTATCGTAGGCAGCAACAACAAATTTGCACAGGCTGCAGCCCTTGCTGTTGCAGAATCTCCAGGAGAAGCTTACAATCCGCTGTTTATCTACGGCGGTGCCGGACTTGGGAAAACCCATCTGATGCATTCCATTGCACACTTTATTATTGAGCATAACGAAAAAAGCAAAGTTCTTTATGTTACAAGTGAGGAGTTTACCAACGAACTGATCGAGACGATCCGTAACGGTAATAATTCCGCTATGACCAAATTCCGTGAAAAATACCGTAATATCGACGTTCTTCTGGTAGACGATATTCAGTTTATTATTGGAAAGGAATCCACCCAGGAAGAATTTTTCCATACATTTAACAGTCTTCACAGTGCCAAGAAGCAGATCATCATCTCCTCAGATAAGCCACCGAAAGATATGGAGATCCTGGAAGAGCGTTTCCGTTCCAGGTTTGAATGGGGCCTGATCGCAGATATCACTCTGCCGGACTACGAAACACGTATGGCCATCCTTCACAAAAAAGAAGAAATGGACGGCTATAATATTAATGAAGAAGTTATTAAATATATTGCCAATAATATCAAATCCAATATCCGGGAACTGGAAGGTGCCTTTAATAAGGTAATGGCTTCTGCAAAGCTTGAACAAAAGGACGTTACCCTGGAGCTGGCAGAACAGGCATTAAAGGATATTATTTCACCTGACGAAAAAAGAGTTATAACTCCTGAATACATTATTTCCATTGTTGCAGAACATTATAATGTAACGACTGCTGATCTTTGCGGCAATAAACGAAGCTCCAAGATCGTGATCCCAAGGCAGGTGGCAATGTACCTTTGCCGTGAACTTACTTCCACACCACTTAAAAGTATCGGCAAATCCCTTGGAAACCGTGACCATACTACCATTATGCACGGTATTGAGAAGATGGAAAAAGAGATCAGTACTGACAGCAACCTGAACAATACCATCGATATCTTAAAGAAAAAGATTAATCCACAGAATTAACATTATTTATCCACACACCCTGTGTATAGTATGTGGTTTAATGTGGAAAACGTCGCTGATTTTTTTGCCTCAATTTTTCCACATTGGTTTTACACAAGTTATTCACACACCTGAACCTGAATTTTACACGAAGTTATCCAAGGCTTAAACCCTTTAATTTCGGGGCTTTTATGAAGTTATTCACATTTTCACACCCCCTACGGCGATTACTTCGGATTTCTTCTTTTACTTACACACATGAAAACCCACATCAGCCAGAAAAGGAGTTATACACATTATGAAAATTATCTGCTCTAAAAATAATCTTTTGAAAAGCGTAAGCATTTCATTAAAAGCGGTTCCATCAAAAACAACCATGCCAATCCTTGAATGCATTCTTATTGATGCATCAGCCAGCCTGATCAAATTTACTACAAATGATATGGAAATTGGTATCGAAACCATTGTTGAAGGTACTATAGAAGAAAAAGGTATGGTTGCCCTGGATGCAAAAATCTTCTATGAGATCATAAGAAGACTTCCGGATAATGATGTAACCATCAAAACGGATGATAAATTTACTGCAACCATCACCTGTGAGAAAGCAAAATTTACAATTCCCGGAAAATCCGGAGAAGATTTTGCTTATCTGCCAATGATCGAGAGGGATGAACCCTTGACTTTATCCCAGTACACCCTGAAAAATATGATTTGTCAGACAATTTTCTCAATTGCAGTGAACGAAAACAACAAATTAATGACTGGTGAGTTATTTGAAATAAAGGATAATTGTCTGAAAATAGTTTCTCTGGATGGACACCGTATTGCTATCCGTAAAATGCCTTTGAAAAGGGATTACTCAGATAAGAAAGTGGTTGTTCCAGGCAAGACCTTAATCGAGATCAGCAAGATCCTTTCCGGTGAAGTAGATGATCAGGTAAGTATTTTCTTTACAAAGAATCATATTCTTTTTGAGTTTGACCAGACTATGGTAGTCTCCAGACTGATCGAGGGAGAGTATTTCAGGATCGACCAGATGCTTTCCAGTGATTATGAGACAAAGCTTACTATCAACAAGAAAGAATTTTTAAGCTGTATCGACCGTGCAACCCTTCTGGTAAGTGAAGGTGACAAAAAGCCTATCATTATTTCCATTACAGACAGCAGTATGGAACTGCGGATCGATTCAGCCATGGGTTCCATGAATGAGGATATTGATATTTCAAAAGATGGAAAGGACATTGTGATCGGCTTTAATCCCAAGTTCATGATCGATGCACTGAAGGTTATTGATGATGAGAACATTAATATTTATCTTGTAAATCCTAAGGCTCCATGCTTTATCAGGGATGATGAGGAATCCTATACTTATCTGATCTTACCTGTAAACATCAATCAGAATCAGGCAAGATAAAAAAATTGACAGATGGTACAGATGAAAAGTTACAGGTTCTGTGAAATGTTTTGAATTTTGAAAGAGTACAGGTATTTACAATATATAAACAGTAGAACATCAGGAGGCGGATTATTTTGGTTATCCATATCAGAGATGAATTTATTAAACTGGGACAGGCAATGAAGCTGGCAGATCTGGTATCTGACGGCGTTGAAGCCAAATTTGTGATCAGTGACGGACTTGTAAAAGTAAACGGAGAGGTTGATACCCGCAGAGGTCGTAAGGTATACGTGGGAGATACCATTTCCTATAACGGACAGGACGTTCAGGTTGCAGGAGAAAGTGAATAAGCAGCCCCATGTATATTGAATCCATCAAATTAAGCAATTTCAGAAATTATGAGAACCTTGAACTGCATCTGGATCAGGGGACGAATATTTTTTACGGGGACAATGCACAGGGCAAGACAAATATCCTGGAGTCTGTTTATCTGTGCGGTACAAGCCGTTCCCATAAAGGCAGCCGGGACAAAGAAGTGATCCGTTTCGGGCAGGATGAGTCTCACATACGGATGAATGTCCGCAAAAACGGCATGAACTATCAGATCGACATGCATCTTCGTAAAAATAAAGCCAAGGGCGTGGCTATTAATGGAATGCCTATCAAGAAAGCCAGAGAACTGCTGGGTGTGGTAAATCTGGTTTTCTTTTCGCCGGAGGATCTGAATATTATCAAGAACGGCCCGGCAGAGCGCAGAAGGTTTATGGATTCAGAGCTTTGCCAGCTTGACCGGCTTTATCTTACGGATCTGGCAGGTTATAACCATATCCTGAACCAGAGGAATAAGCTTTTGAAGGAAATATCTGTAAATACCTCCCTGAAGGATACCCTGGATGTATGGGATATGCAGATGGTAAATTATGGGAAAAGAGTGATCGCCAAGCGCAGGGATTTTGTGGCGGAACTGAATGAGATCATCCGTGAGATCCATAAGAATCTTACAGGCAGGGAAGAACTGCTGGAGATTCTTTATGAGCCGAATGTAAATGACCAGGATTTTGAAGAGACTCTTTTCAGAAACAGGGACAGGGATTTTCGCATGCGTTTAAGTTCCACAGGCCCTCACAGGGATGATTTTGGCGTGATGGTCAATGGGATTGACATCCGTAAATATGGATCCCAGGGACAGCAAAGGACAGCGGCTTTATCCCTGAAGCTTTCAGAAATCTATCTTGTAGAAAAGATCATTAAGGATAAGCCTGTGCTTCTTTTGGATGATGTGCTTTCTGAACTGGACAGCAACAGACAGTCCTGCCTTCTTGACAGTATCCATGATATACAGACTCTGATCACCTGTACAGGGCTTGATGATTTTGTAAGCAGGCAGTTTCACATTAATAAGGTCTTTCAGGTTGTTGCAGGTCATGTGCACGGGTAATATTTCGCAAGGTGTTTTTCCATGAACATGGAAAAATTATGAGATATACATGGCAAAATCAGTTTTTTTTGACAAGCAAGACCGCTTATGATAAACTATCCGTAATTGTGAGTTGGTATTGGAAAGTTGGTGAAAATTTTGGACAAGGAAGAATTTCGTATTAAGCTGGAGGAGATCAACCATCTGGTTGAGAATAAGGATTATAAAGGGGCTATGGGCGTAGTTGACAGCATTGACTGGCGCCGTGTAAAGAATGTACGTACCCTTTGCGTAGTCGGTGAGATCTATGCAGCCAACAAGCGTTATGAGGACAGTAAGGAGATTTTCCTTCTGGCTTATCACAGGGCGCCTATCGGCAAGAATATCCTTTACCGCCTGATCGAAGTTTCCCTGAAGATGGGAGACATTGAAGAAGCCAAGGATTTTTATCAGGAGTATAAGGAAGTTGCCCCTGGGGACAGCACTCTTCTGATCCTGAAATATAAGATCTTAAGTGCAAAGAAAGCTCCTATCAGTGAGCAGATCAAGGTTCTTGAAGCATATAAAGAAAAAGAATTTACAGAGAAATGGTCTTACGAGCTGGCAAGTCTTTATTATCAGGCAGGCGAAAAAGACAAGTGTCTTGAATTGTGTAATGAAATGATCCTGTGGTTCAATGAGGGCAGCTATGTGATGCGTGCCATGGATCTGAAGCTTCGTATGGGTGCGCTTACCGGCGAGGAGAAGCAGCGTTATGAGCAACAGTTTGTGCCAAAGCTTCTTACACCTGAGGAAGTCCAGAACCTGAAAGAAAAGGGCGAGGAGCCTAAGGAAAGCAGTGAAGAAAAGGAACAGCCACTGATCGAAAGTATTCCTGTTGGTAATGATAAAGACCTGAGTGGAGTAGAAAGTCTTCAGGAGAAGATTTCCAAGGGTATCCGTGATATTTTCGGTAAACGGATGGAATCCGAGGAAGAGCTTTTAAGCGAAGAGTATGGTGCAGAGGATGAGATGATCAAAAAGCCATCAGATAAAGAACTGGCTAATGCACCTGCGCTGGAGCCTGAGAGCGGTAAGTCACTTCAGGTTAAGAAGGATGATGCAGAAAAGAAAGAGTCTGCAGGCCTGAAAGAGAATTTCACCATGCCGGAGCTTAAGATTCCGGAGTCCATGAAGAATTTTGAAGCAGAAGAAACACCGGAGGCACCAAAGGCAGTTCTGGATGACACTCCTGTTTTTGCTGGTCAAAGAGATGGAAAAGAGTTCAATCTTGAAGATACCATCCTTGCAGCAGCAAGTGCACAGGGGATCCAGATTCCGGAAGAGCCTGAAGTAAAGGAAACTCCGGTTTCCATAAAAGAAGAAAAGCAGCCTGAAACAGAAGAGAAACAAGAGGTGGAAGCCGCTGCTCCTGTTAAGGAGCCGGTAAAGACTGAAGCACCTGCACCTCAAAAGAAGATGGTTGAGCTTGAGGAAGAAGAATTTCTTTCTGAAGAGGATCTGCAGGAGGCTGAAGCTGAGTTTTTAAATGGCCCGAAGAAGCCGGAAGAGAAGCAGCCGGAGAAACCGTCTGTACCGGAGATCCCAAGACTGGAAGATGAAGAATTATTCACCAACGATTACAGTGCAGATGATGAGCCTATTGAAGAATTAAAAGAAAAGGCTGTTCCAAAGGTACCTGAGACGGCAGAAGAGATAGATCCACTGGAAGAAGAAAAGCCGGTTCTTTCAGAGGAAGAGGAACTGGAGCAGTTTATTGATTCCATTCAGCCTAAGGATGAACGTGATCCTATGGATATCATCCCAAGGGATCGTACCCTGACAGATGAGGAGAAAAAGCTGTTTACATATTTTGTAAAGGTTCCTGGTATGAAGGAACAGCTTCTGGCCGCCCTTCTGGATGCACAGCTGGCAGCAGCAGACAAGACCTCCAAGACAGGTAATATTATTGTTATGGGTGGCCATGAAACAGGTAAGACAAGGCTGATCGGAAGCCTGATCCCTGCCATCTGTAAAGAAAGAAATATTGAAGCCTCCAAAGTGGCTTATGTATTTGCAGACCAGATCAATGGTATGGATATGTCAAAGGTAGTAAATAAGCTTTCCGGAGGATTTTTGGTGATCGAGGAAGCCAATTCCCTTACTCCGGAGACTGTAGAAGAGCTGGATAAAGCCATGAACTTCCGTACAGATGGTCTTACAGTGATCCTTGAAGACGAGAAGATCGGTATGAGGAAGCTGATTGCAAAATATCCAAAGTTTGCAAAGAAGTTTACATCTATGATCAATATTCCTGTTTTCACGAATGATGAGCTTGTGAATTTTGCAAGGGTTTATACAAAAGAAAACGGATATCGTATAGACCAGATGGGAATGCTTGCCCTTTACAATCTGATCGGCATCAACCAGAAAGAAGATGAGCCAATGAACATCGGTTCTGTAAAAGAGCTTCTGGACAATGCTATTGCCAGATCACAGGGCGGCCTGCTGAAATTCAACAAGAAAAAGAGAGTTGACAGAGACGGTTATATCGTGCTCTATGAGAAAGATTTTGCAAAATAAAGGAGATTAAAAGAATGCCCAGACCTTATCTTGGAGATCCAAAATATACCATTGAAGTCCTTCAAAAGTATCATTTTGTGTTCCAGAAAAGGTTTGGGCAGAATTTTTTAATTGATACCCATGTTCTGGACCGCATTATTGAAGCTGCCCAGATCACAAAGGATGATTTTGTGATTGAGATCGGGCCCGGTATCGGCACTATGACCCAGTATCTGGCAGAGGCTGCTAGGGAAGTGGCAGTAGTGGAGATCGACCGTTCCCTGATCCCGATTTTACAGGATACCTTAAAGGACTGGGATAATGTTACTGTGATCAATGAAGACATCCTGAAAGTGGATGTACGTAAGCTGGCAGAAGAGAAGAACGGAGGACGGCCGGTAAAGGTAGTTGCCAATCTTCCCTACTACATTACGACGCCTATTATTATGGGATTGTTTGAGAATCAGGTGCCGCTGGACAGTATTACCATTATGGTGCAGAAAGAAGTGGCAGACAGGATGCAGGTAGGTCCTGGTACTAAGGATTATGGCGCTCTTTCGCTGGCTGTACAGTATTATGCAAGTCCGCAGATCGTTGCAAATGTTCCACCTAACTGCTTTATGCCAAGGCCAAAGGTGGGAAGTGCGGTGATCAGGCTTACCAGATTCCAGGAGCCGCCGGTAAAGGTTGATGATGAGAAGCTGATGTTTGCCATTATCCGGGCATCCTTTAATCAGAGAAGAAAGACTTTGGTAAACGGACTTAAGAATGCTTCTGATCTGTCTTTTACAAAAGAACAGATCGAAAGTGCCCTGACAAATGCAGGTCTTCCCCTGAATATCAGAGGAGAGGCACTGACACTTGAGCAGTTCGCACAGCTTTCCAATGAATTTGCAAGATTGAAATAAAAAATAAGGATTAGAACAGGGGGTTATCCCTCACAGAATAAAATAAAAAGCATCCGGTGGCTAGGCGGATGCTTTTTATTTTGTCTCAAATATATTTTTTAAAAGGAAGGAGAGTTAATTACCGTACTGGTAATTAACTAAAACTTCCCACACCGATACGGTGTGTTGAACCTTGAAAATTCAATATTTCAGCCAATAAAAAAGGCATAAACTTGTTCCGTTTGGTATA
>ONBN01000081.1 GCA_900316115.1 uncultured Eubacteriales bacterium | reverse complement strand
TCCATCCAGAGATTGGGGCGGCATAAATCACTATTTTGTTAGCTGAAATATTGAATTTTCAAGGTGCAAATCCCATTTTAGATATGGGAAGTCTTAGTATATTATTATTATACCATTTATGCACATACCGTTCTATAGAACATTTTTCACATTTGAAAACCGAATAATTTCAAATAATATACAGAATTAGCACAATATTCTTTTTCATCCATAAAAGAAAAAGCAGAAAGCATTCCTTTTATGAACACTTTCCGCCTTATAAACAGCTGCTGTATAAACTTTTAAAGTCAGGAAATTATTTATTATATTCCTGACAGTACTTCTCTATCCCTGCTTTCAATCGCTTCATCCCATCTTCAACTTTGTATCTCTGGCAGGCCAAATTCATCCGCAGGAATCCCTCTCCATTCCGATATTCCTTTCCATCGGAAAGATAAAGTCCTGTTTCTTTTCGCAAAAAGCTGCAAAGTCCTGGTCTGTTCTCTGTAACCTGCGTACAGTCTATCCACAGAAGATAAGTAGCCTCCCCGGAAACAGTCCTTATGCCTGGGATCTGTTCTCTGATATAGGTTTCTGCGTATCTGCGGTTTTCCCAAAGGTATTCCCTTAATCTATCCAGCCAGGAGGCCCCATATCCAAAGGCAGCTACAGGTGCGATCGCAGCAAATACATTAGGCTCTGCCACTTCATCTGTATTTAATCCACGGTTCACCTTATGACGGATATTTTCATCCGGAACGATCACAGCTGCTGTCTGTATTCCAGCCAGATTAAAGGTTTTGGTAGGAGCCACGCATGTAATGCTGTTGTATTTGCACACATCGGATACTGAGACAAAAGGAATATATTCTGTACCCGGCTTTGTCAGATCACAGTGGATCTCATCAGACAGCACAAGCACATGATGCTTCATACACAGTTCCCCGATTCTTTCCAGTGTTTCCCTGTCCCATATTTTCCCAATAGGGTTGTGAGGATTACACAGGATCAGCATGGATGCCTGTGGATCTGAAAGCTTTTCCTCCAGATCCTCAAAATCTATATAGTATGAGCCATCTTCGTATTTCAATCTGCTTTCCAATACATTCCGCCCATTATTCACAATGGAATTGAAAAATATATTGTAAACAGGTGTCATTACAACTACCTTTTCTGCAACTGTGGTCATCTTACGTACAATGCTGGAAATAGCAGGAACCACGCCGGTGCAGAAGATCAGCCAGTCTTTTTCAATCTTAAATCCATGACGGCTGCTCCACCAGTTCTGATATGCCTGATACCACTCATCCTGGATCATGGTATATCCAAATACTCCCTGTTCTGCCCTTTTTACAATGGCTTCTGTGATCTGTGGGGCAGTTTCAAAATCCATATCAGCCACCCACATAGGCAGTTCTCCCTCTGCCACATCCCATTTCATGGCGCCAGTATTTCTCCGCTCCACTTCTTTATCAAAAATACTTTGATTCATGTCTGCTCTCCTTACCTGTCATCCAGTTCGTTTCACAATCCTGTTTACAGTTCTTTTCACATATCCTCCGCATGCTCCAGCCTGCGCCCAACAGACGGGCAGATGATCTGGGTATCCTCAGGATTTACCTTATCTTTGTCCATGATCAAAAGATCGATCCCCTCAGCCTGGATCCTGCCAGAAGAAGGATTCATCACACTGGCGATCCTGCCCTGGATCTGTGCATCAATCTCTTTGGAATATTCAAAAGCCAGGGTCGTATTCAGCAATGTACAGTTTTTCATTACCAGGTGATCTATATAGCAAAGTCCCTGCAGGCTCTCAATGGTACAGTTAATAAATGTAAGATTTCTGGCATTCCAGCCTAAGTATTCCCCATGGATCACGGAATCATAAACGGTTACATTTTCTGTGTTCCAGAAAGCATCCTTGGACAGCATACGTGCATTGTGCACTTCCATGTTCCTTGCGCCGTCAAAAGCGTAATTCCCTGCAAGCTGGAAATCATCAATTACAATATTCTGGCTGTTCATCCCAAAGTAATCCCCTTTAGCCTGCACCTGTTTCAGATTTACCCCATCACAGGTCCATAAGGTTTCTGCTGCATTGGGAAGAAAAACATTTTCCAGCGTAATGTCTTTACATCTGCGGAAATTCTTAGGCGCTTCGATCAGTGTGTCCTTTACCTGAAGATGCTCTGTATACCATACACCGGATCGTGCCATTTCCAGCCATGTGCACTTCTCGGCGGTTGCATTCTTGCTGTACCACAGCGGATATTTCCACTGAAAAGAGCTGTTTGTAAGCTGAATATCCCTGCTTTCCTTTAAAGGGGATTCGCCTTCCCCGAAAATATCACATTTTTCATTTTTATAAAATTTTTCGTATAAAAAGAGTACACAATCCATGTATCCACAATTTCCCAGCTAATTTACCAGGATATCGAATACGTGAATATTAGACTAAAAGTCTGGTACAGTTATTTGCAGAACGCTGTACCAGGTAAAATGATATAATTGAAAAACCGCCCAAATATTCCTCCGAGCCTTAATCACTCAGAGAAACCTGGACGGTTCTTTTCATATCTACTTATTTACTTAATCCTCATAATGTCCCCTGCAGGCAATCATCCCATGCCTCACTTGCGTTCAGCCTGCTGATCATCCGGTAAAGCAATCTTCTGCTTTACAAACACTTTCTCATCATAACAGGTAAAAATCTCTTCCACTTTCTTTTTGTTTAATTTTGGTGTAAGCAGACTTACAACCGGGACAACCACCAGTCCTGCTGCCATGGCAACAGCCCCTGCATTGATAGGGGATGCAATAAATTTAAAGAACATATTTGCAACTGTGATGCCTACCCCTGTGATAAAGCTTGCCCAGACAGCCAGCTTAGTAGTGCCTTTCCAGAAAAGCCCATACAAAAACGGTGCCAGAAATGCACCTGCCAGTGCTCCCCAGGAAATACCCATCAGCTGGGCAATAAATGTAGGCGGATCCAAAGCCAGGATCACAGAAACAGCAATAAAAAACACGATCAGGATACGCATAAGCAAAAGCTGCTTTTTCTCGCTTAAGTTTTTTGCAATATTTCCCTTGATAAAATCCAGTGTTAATGTGGAACTGGAAGTCAGCACAAGAGAAGACAGCGTAGACATAGATGCAGAAAGCACCAGGATCACCACAATACCAATCAGCACATCCGGCAAGGTAGATAGCATAGCCGGAATAATGGCATCATAGGCAACTGCACCTTCTGCCGTGTAGATCCCGGCTCCGTCAAAAAGTCTTCCAAAGCCTCCCAGAAAATAACAGCCGCCGGAAATGATCACTGCAAAAACAGTAGAAATCACTGTACCTGTCTGTACTGCTTTCTCGCTTTTGATGGTATAAAATTTATGTACCATCTGTGGAAGCCCCCAGGTTCCCAGCGAGGTAAGAAGGATCACGCCAAGAAGGTTCAAAGGATCCGGTCCAAAAAAGGAGGTAAAGGCTCCTGGCTGGCCCAGGGTAGCTGGCACATCACTGGACAGCTGGGACAGGCTTTTCACTGCATTCATAAATCCACCCTGTCCGGCCAGTACTGCCCCGATCACTGCAATGATCCCGAAGATCATAATGATTCCCTGAATAAAGTCATTGATGGCAGTGGCCATATATCCTCCAAGGATCACATAGATGCCGGTAAGGGTAGCCATAAGGATCACACACACAGAATAAGGAATGTCAAAAGCCATCCCGAACAGTCTGGACAGGCCATTATATAAAGATGCTGTGTATGGGATCAGGAAAATAAATACAATGGCAGAAGCGGCGATCCGAAGCGCATTGCTGTCAAACCTCTTTCCGAAAAAATCCGGCATGGTAGCCGCCTGCAGATGATGGGTCATGATCCTTGTCCTTCGTCCAAGCACCACCCAGGCCAGAAGACTTCCAAGAAAAGCATTTCCAAGTCCGATCCAGGTAGATGCCAGTCCATATTTCCATCCAAACTGTCCTGCATATCCAACAAATACTACTGCTGAAAAATATGAAGTACCATAAGCAAAGGCTGTGAGCCACGGTCCCACATTCCTTCCTCCAAGTACAAATCCTGTGACACTGGAAGCATGCTTCCTGGATATCACTCCTACTGCGATCATGATCCCGAAAAAGATCACCAGCATGATCAGTTTTACAGCCATAAAAAAAATCCTCCCTCATTTACCTGTTTGATGCTGCATTCTTGTTGCTGCACTTTTGTTATTTCATTTTTGTTGTTACATTTTTTATTGAACTTTTGTTATTTTGTTTTGTTGCGTTAAAGCGTTACGCTTTTACTCGTTAAACTTCAAGTAGAAACAGTATACCATTGATCTCCTGGTTCCGTCAACTGTTTTTCTTCACTTTTTTGTGCATTTTATCTTGTTGGATCCATGATCCTGCCGATTCTTTTGTTGACATTTTGTGATAAATCGGATATGATTACTTCAATGAACCGACGCTTTAACGCGCGAATATTTTATAAAATGTTTTAAACAAAAAGGAGTTATTTGAAATGCCTATTACTGAGCTTCTGGAAAAGAATTGCCGTCTGTACGGAGATGAAGTCTGTCTTGTGGAGATCAACCCGGAACTGCCGGAGACCCGGCGGGTCACATGGAAAGAATTTGAACTGATCGAGCCGGAACGTGCCCCCTATTACAGGCGTGAGATTACATGGAATATCTTCAACGAAAAAGCCAACCGCTTTGCCAATCTGCTTCTGGAACGTGGTGTCCAGAAAGGAGATAAAGTTGCCATCCTTCTGATGAATGGCCTGGAGTGGCTTCCTATCTATTTTGGTATCCTGAAAACAGGTGCACTGGCTGTTCCCCTGAATTACCGTTATTCTGCTGATGAGATCCAGTATTGCCTGGATCTGGCTGATGTGGACATCCTGGTATTCGGTCCGGAATTTATCGGCCGTGTAGAGGAAGTAGCCGATGAAATCGGGAAACACAGGCTTTTGTACTATGTGGGTGATAGCTGTCCTGGTTTTGCTGAGGATTATATTTCCCATACTGCCAACTGTTCCAGCCAGTCGCCCAAGATTGCTATTTCAGATGACGATTACGCTGCCATTTATTTTTCTTCCGGTACTACCGGATTTCCAAAAGCTATCTTGCACAGACACCGTGCTCTTTTGCATGCCGCCCAGACAGAACAGCACCATCATGGCCAGACACACCAGGATGTGTTCCTCTGCATTCCTCCCCTGTACCATACAGGAGCCAAGATGCACTGGTTCGGCAGTCTGCTTTCCGGCAGCAAGGCTGTGCTTTTAAAAGGTGCTAATCCTGAATTTATCCTGCAGGCGGTTTCCGAAGAAAAATGTACCATCGTATGGCTTCTGGTTCCCTGGGCACAGGATCTTCTTCTTGCCCTTGACCGTGGAGAATTAAAGCTTGAAGATTACCAGCTGTCTCAGTGGAGACTGATGCACATTGGTGCCCAGCCGGTTCCGCCAAGTCTGATCAAACACTGGAAGGAATACTTCCCACATCATCAGTATGATACCAATTACGGACTTAGTGAATCCATCGGACCTGGCTGTGTCCACCTTGGTGTTGACAATATCCACAAAGTAGGCGCTATCGGTGTACCAGGCTATGGTTGGGAAGCCAAGATTATTGATCTCCGGGGGAATACCGTTGCCCAGGGTGAGACTGGTGAGCTTGCAGTCAAAGGCCCAGGCGTTATGGACTGCTATTACAAGGATCCCAAGGCTACTGCCGAAGTGCTTCACGGCGACTGGTTATACACCGGGGATATGGCTATGGAGGATGAAGATGGATTTATCTATCTTGTAGACCGCAAGAAGGATGTGATCATCAGCGGCGGTGAGAATCTGTACCCTGTACAGATTGAAGATTTCCTCCGCACTGATCCGGAGATCCTGGATGTTGCAGTGATCGGTCTTCCAGACAAGCGTCTTGGAGAGATCGCAGCCGCGATCATCCAGTTAAAGCCAGGCAGTACCTGTACAGAAGAAGATATCGACCTGTTCTGTAGGAAGCTTCCAAGATACAAGCGTCCAAGAAAGATTATTTTTGCCGATGTTCCAAGGAATCCTACCGGTAAGATCGAGAAGCCAAAGCTTCGTGAGATTTATGGTGCCGCCCATCTGGTGGCTACCCAGAGTCAGGGATAATATAAATACCCCGGCATGACCTTATGCTGTATGCCAGAGCGGCCTTACAGATATGGATATACCGGGGTATATTTTTATATTACTTTATGATAAATTTCTTTTGGAACCCTTGCTTTCACATGGATCCCGTTTTCTGTATATTCTTCTGACAAAAGCTGGCCACTTTCACGGATCAGCTGTATTTTTCCGGCTTCCTGATATGGAAATACCCGTTCTACATAAAGCAGTTCCTCTGAGATCAGCTTACCCAGCAGATTCTTCAGTTCCTGAAGTCCTTCCCCTGTCTTTGCAGAAGTCTTAACTGTGTAATCCGCTCGAAGATCACGAACTGTCACTTCTCCGGCAACATCCTGCTTGTTCAAAACAGTGATGGTCTTCTTTCCGTCTGCACCAAGCTCCCGCAGAGTATCATAGACCACATGCATCTGTACCTCTACCTGAGGATTGGAAACATCTGCCACATGAATGATATAATCTGCATATTTTGCTTCTTCCAGGGTACTTTTGAAGGCTTCCACAAGATTGTGGGGAAGCTTCCGGATAAAACCAACGGTATCTGTAAGAAGCAGCTGCTGTCCATCCTCCAGGGTCAATGACCTGGTAGTAGGATCCAGTGTAGCAAAAAGCTTATCCTGGGAAAGCACATCTGAACCTGTCAATGCATTCAGAAGGGTAGATTTTCCTGCATTTGTATATCCTACAATAGCTGCAGTCTTCATATTTCCCCTGCTTCTGCCTGTACGCAAAAGCTCCCTGTGACGCTCCACCTGGGAAAGTTCTTCTTTCAGCGCTGTGATCCTTTTACGGATCAGACGACGGTCTGTTTCCAGCTTTTTCTCTCCTGGGCCTCTTGTACCGATACCGCCTCCAAGCCTGGATAAGGAAGCACGAAGGCCTACAAGGCGGGCACTTCTGTATCGCAGCTGTGCAAGTTCCACCTGGATCTTACCCTCACTGGTGGTTGCATGCTTTGCAAAAATATCCAAGATGAGAAGGGTTCTGTCCATAACCTTGCATTCCAGTTCATGCTCCAGATTGTTCATCTGAGCAGGTGACAATTCATCATCACAGATAATCCCTGTGGCATCCACAGCCAGCATCAGAGATCGTACCTCTTCGATCTTTCCCTTGCCGATGTATGTGCCAGGGTGGACAGCTTCACGGCTCTGGATGATCTTACCGGCTGTAACGGCTCCTGCTGTATCTGCCAGTTCTTCCAGTTCATCCAGGGACTGCTGTGTATCCTCATCTCCTACCTGGACACCAACCAGGATCACCCGTTCTTCTATATCATTTATATATTCCATTTATGCTCCTGTCCTTGTTTGCAGAAAAGCCACTTCCTTCTGCCCATCTGCATCATCCGGATACATACCCACATAGGTCTGCGCCTTATCAAGGGCAGAGGCAAAATCCAGTTTCTTTTCATAGGCGATCACTTCATTAAACAGAAGGCTTTGCAGATCGTCTGTATCTGAAACTGTGATCCCGCTGGATATATTCGTCAGTGCAGAATCATAATTACCCTCTGCAATATCGCACAAGGCAAGGCCATTGTAGCCTTTGGCCGGACTGTATCCATCTTTAGTGTCACCATCTCCCACAGAAGCTTCCACATAATTCTGGAACATGGTCCTTGCATTGGAAATATCATTCTGTGCCAGATAAACCATTCCCAGAAGAAGATCTGCTTCCTTTTCTCCGTCATTTGACGCCTGGGTCAACTCCTGTCTGGCATTATCATAATCTTCCATGTAATAATAGATCCGGCCCTTATCACAATGACTTTCTGAATCCTTTGTTTCCTTTTTAAGGGCAGCTTCCAGATAAGTTGTACCGTCTGCTTCCATATCCTGATCAAGATAAATACCGTAAATCCGGATTGCCCGGTCATAGGTAGGATCTGCATCAAAGGATTTCCCAAAATCAGAAGCTGCTTCCTCATAGGAGTCCAGCAGCAGGGCTGCATTACCGGCAAGAAACCAGGTATCTGCATCCATATCATGATCCTTGATCAGTGTCTGGCAGTCTGCCATTGCATTTTCATAGGATCCGGCTTTTATCTCTGCTGTCGCCTTATAAGCAAGGATATCCTTTGCAAGAGCCTTGCCTGTATCCTCACATGCAAGGGCACTGGTAAAATTCTGGATGGCATCCTGGTAATCTCCAAGACGCAGGCTGGCAATCCCTGCTCCCCGGTAAGAGAGCGGCAGCTTTACCTTATTCTGTACAGAGGTAAGATACCCTTCTTTAGCATATTCATAGCTTCCCTGTGCCAGGTCTTTATCTGCCTGTTCAAAAATTTTCTGATTGTCATCCCCACAGCCTGCAAGAATACTGATCCCCATGCAGACTGCCAGGACCGCTGCAGTTCTTTTTATTTTCATCTTATTCTACGATCAGCCCTTCAGCTTCAATTACCTTTACAACATCGTCTACATATTTGTGGCATGTTTCATCAGACTCAGCCTCCACCATTACACGGATGAGAGGTTCTGTACCGCTTTCACGGACAAGGATACGTCCGCCATCTCCCAGCTCT
>ONBN01000007.1 GCA_900316115.1 uncultured Eubacteriales bacterium | reverse complement strand
GCAACGAATACTTTTTGCACTTTTATTCTGTTTGGAGTTATACCCAATGGAAAATGGCTGGTTGACCGCATAAGGCGGTTAATCAGCAGACACTAATTAAAGTTATATTACATTGAAATCCAGAGCCTTGTCAATCATTTTTAATAAAAGCTTGCAAATAAAGTTGATTATAAAATGTGCTTGTTTACAAATAGGTCTGACTTTTGCTGCTCTATAGTAAAACGGTTGCCAGCTGGAGAAAAATAGGCTAAAATCGGGTGTAATAGGCAATAGCTGAGAACCGGGAGAGATGAACATGAAGATTGGTGAACTGGCGAAAGTATGTGGAGTATCGAAGGATACGGTACGTTACTATGTGGAAAAAGGCCTTTTGATCCCTTTTAAAAAAGGCGCACAAATGGACTTCACGGATCGGGAGTATGAAGACATGCAATTCATACAGAAAATGAAACAAATGCAGTTCAGTATCCGTGAAATGCAGGCGATCCTTACACTTAAAAGATTATCCAATTTCATTGAGCCGGATACGATCCAGGCATATGAAGATATGCTGAATCAGAAAAAGCAGGATCTGCATGAGAAAATAGATGTTTTGCAGGAGGCCTATGATATTGTAGACCAGGAACTGACAAAGTATGCATCAAGGAAAAATGCAAAGGCAAAAGCCATGGGCGCTCCAATGATCGCACTTTCTTATCTGTACTGCCCGCACTGCGGGAGACAATTGATGGTGCAGAATGCACAGATTTCAAATAATTGCGTGGATGAAGGAGAATTGGTCTGCAGCTGTGGATACCATGCACAGATCACAGGCGGGATCGTAGATACAGGAAACCGGTATACAGGCAAGTATGACCGGCCGGATCTGAAGCGTGGGCTTTACCGCAATGTGGGGGAAGAGTTTGTAACCGGATTTCAGAAAAGCAGTGACCTTGTGTATAATCGGCTGAAGGAGCTGGATACAAAGGGAAAAGTCATAATGGAAACAAACATCAACGGATACTTTTTCCTGTATAACTGCATTCAGAATGTGGAAAAGGACTGTCTGTATATTATTACTGACCGGTATCCGGAAATGCTTAAGATGTACAAGCAGCTGATTGAAACATTACAGCTGGATCTGAACATCTTATTTATTGCAGATGATTCAGATCATTTTCCTATAAAAGATGGCTGTGTGGATATATTATTGGATTTTTACGGCTCAAATGAGCAGTTTATTTATAAACAGCGAAGCTTTCTGCAGGAATACCGCAGATATCTGAAGGAGACAGCAGTGATTCTGGGGGCTTTGTTTGGATTCGATGGGAACAGCAGATCTGTGCGTCTGGTGTCCAGGTATTATCCTGAATGTTCACCCATTGCATTAGATGCAAAAAAGATGCTGCATACTTATGAAGAGGGCGGATATGAGATACAGGCAACGGAGGTGGCGGTTTCTTTGCAGACCTATAATAAATACTCATTTGCCTGCCATCAGGATGGCGAAAGATTGATTCAGTACTATTATGAGGCATGGAAAAAATAGAGGACTAAAAAGATGGTGTACGCTCCATCTTTTTGGGAAAATTTGCAAAAATAGGTAGTTGACACTGAGTATGGTGCAGAAAGTAAAGTATATGCATAAATTACAAAGGCGTAAGAAAGAGAAATCTTTCTTATGTCTTTTTTTTACACATAGGTACATGTATTTTATGTATCTGAAGTTTTTCTATAAGGAGGATATGATTATGAAAAGAAGAATGATGGCCTTATTTCTGACAACTGCAATGATAGCAAGTATGTGTGCCTGTGGTTCAAAAGATGATGAGAAAAAGGTATACAAAGTAGCAACAGATACAACCTTTGCACCGTTTGAATTTGAAAATGATGAAGGAGATATGGTTGGAATCGACCTGGATCTTCTGAAAGCGATCGCAGAGGATCAGGGATTTGAATATGAGCTGGAATATGTGGGATTTTCGGCAGCAGTGACCGCACTGGAGGCTGGAGAAGTAGATGCAGTGATCGCCGGAATGTCTATCACAGACGAGCGGAAAGAAAAGTATGATTTCTCGGATCCTTATTTTGATTCCGGTATAGGTATGGGTGTGTTGGCAGGATCAGATATTAAGAGCTATGAAGACCTGAAAGGCAAACAGGTAGCAGCAAAGATTGGCGCTGAAGGCTGTGCTTTTGCTGAATCAATTGCTGATAAGTACGGATTTAAGGTTGTACAGTTTGAAGATTCCGCTACAATGTTCCAGGATGTTCTGGCAGGAACCTCTGCAGCAGTATTTGACGATTATCCTGTACTTGGATATGAGATCAACAGAGGAATCGGATTGTCAATGCCGCTTCCAATGGAAAGAGGTTCTTCCTATGGCATCGCAACATTAAAAGATGAAAATCCTGAGCTGGTAAAAATGCTGAACAAAGGACTGGCAAATGTGAAAGAAAGCGGAAAATACGATGAGATCATCAATACGTATATTTCCAAATAAGCAGTTGCCACAGAAAAGGAGCAGGCTATGGAATTTGTAAACACATTGATTAAAAACCTCCCCACCTTTGGGGAGGCATTAATAATGACCCTGGAACTGGCTGCTGTGTCCATTTTGCTGGCATTGGTCCTGGGAATCATTTTTGGACTGTTTACAGTATCAGGCTTTAAGGTACTGGAGTTTATTTCCGCAATTTATATTGATATCATCCGTGGAACACCACTGCTGGTCCAGACATTTATTATTTACTATGGCCTGGCGCAGTCCTTAAAACCATGGGGATTTTCCTGGTCAGATATTGGCGGGCCTTTTACTGCAGGTGTTGTAGCTTTAAGCTTAAATGCAGGGGCATACATGGCTGAGATCATACGTGGAGGTATCCAGTCTGTGGATAAAGGGCAGATGGAAGCAGCAAGAAGCCTTGGACTGCCATATTTTAAGGCAATGCGGCGTGTGATCCTGCCACAGGCTTTTCTCACAATGCTGCCATCCATGATCAATCAGTTTATTATCACTTTGAAGGATACGTCCCTGATCTCTATTATCGGTATCCGTGAACTGACACAGAACGGTAAGATCATAGCTGCAAATGCTGCGTCTATGGTCATGTCGGTATGGCTGGTGGTTGCTTTGTTCTATCTGGTGATATGCACCATTCTTGCAAAATTTGCCAAGATAGTGGAAAGGAAGATTGCATATGGCAGAAAGTAAAATTGTGGTAAAGGGTCTGCGTAAATGCTACGGGGAATTAGAGGTGTTGAAAAAGATCGACGTTGAAGTTGCTGAAGGCGAAGTATTGTGTCTGATCGGCCCTTCCGGTTCAGGTAAAAGTACATTCTTAAGATGCCTGAACCGTCTGGAAAAAAGTAACGGCGGAGAGATCTGGGTGAATCATCAAAACCTGGATGATAAAAAGCTGAATATCAATAAACTGCGGGAAAGCATTGGAATGGTATTTCAGCATTTCAACCTGTTTTCTAATTTAAATATTCTGGATAATATCACCCTTGCGCCAATAGAACTGCAAAAAATGACAAAACAGCAGGCAGAGGAGAAAGCCTATCAGCTGCTTGACAGAGTAGGCTTAAAGGATAAGGCAAAGGTATTTCCAAACCAGCTGTCAGGTGGTCAGAAACAAAGATGTGCCATTGCAAGGGCTTTGGAAATGAACCCGGATATTATGCTGTTTGATGAACCTACAAGTGCGCTGGATCCGGAAATGGTAGGCGAGGTGCTGGAGGTTATGAAACAGCTGGCAGAGGATGGAATGACAATGGTGATCGTTACACATGAAATGGGATTTGCCAGAGAGGTGGCAGATCGGGTTATTTTTATGGATGATGGTTATATTGTGGAGGAAGGAACACCTGAAGAAATATTTAAGCATCCAAAAGAAAAAAGAACCATCGATTTCTTAAATAAAGTACTGTAGAGGTGACAAGTGATGATAAAAGACAGAACCTGCATTCAAAAACCTGTGATCGGAGTTATTCCTTTGTGGGATGAAGAAAAAGACAGTATCTGGATGGTGCCGGGATATCTGGACGGTATCCGGGATGCTGGCGGTATCCCTGTGATCTTGCCACTGCAGCCGGAGATGGAGGATCTGAAGCAGCTGGATGCTATGCTGGACGGGTATCTTTTTACCGGCGGACATGATGTGGATCCTCAGATGTATGGAGAAGAACCTGTTTCAGCGTGCGGTGTCTGCTGTCCCCAAAGGGATATTTTAGAAGAAAAAATATACAAAATGGCAAAAGAAAAAGACAAACCGATTCTTGGCATTTGCCGTGGGATCCAGCTGTTGAATGTTCTTGCCGGAGGAACACTGTATCAGGATCTTCCCCAGCAGTTTTCAGGAACAAAAGAAATTGAACATCATATGACTGCCCCATACGACAGGACGGTACATGATGTGGAAATCATGGAAAATTCTCCCTTGTATGCCTTATTGCAGCAGAAGAATCTGCCTGTGAACAGCTATCATCATCAGGGGATCGGAAGTATGGGAAAAGGATTTGAGGTAATGGCAGTGTCAGAGGATGGATTAATAGAAGGAATCTATGCACCGGATAAGAAATTTATATGGGGTATTCAGTGGCATCCGGAATTTATTTATCTGAAAGATGACACAGCAAAGAAAATATTTAAAGCATTTGTGGAGGCATGTGCATGAATAAAAAGATCATCACAATCTGCCGGTCATTTGGAGCAGAAGGGCACGAGATCGGAAAGGAACTTTCAGAGCGCCTTGGCATTCCTTTATACGATAAAGATCTGCTGGATATGGCGGCGAAAAAAAGTAATCTGGAATTGAACCATGCGGCAACTCTGGATGAACAGATATCCAAAAAGATAATCAGTCATTACTTTTTAATGTCCCAGGATATTGAATCGGATCGTTTATTTCGGGAAGAAACACATCTGATCCTGCAGCTTGCGGAAAGGGATTCCTGTATTATAGTGGGGCGGATGGCGGATTATATCCTGCGTGAAAGAACGGACTGCCTGAAAGTGTTTATTACAGCACCCTATGATGTACGTGTAGGGATCATTAAAGAAAAATATGGCATTTCAGCAGAGGCAGCAGGAAAGACAGTACGAAAGATGGACACTGCCAGAAAAGAATTTTACCGTTATTATTCCAATGGAAAATGGAAGCAGGAAACAAATAAAGATATTGTATTAAACCGTGGACTGTTTGGCATCAAAGGATGTGTGGACATCCTGGAATACGCCTACAAAAATGAAAGGCCTTGAGTCAGCGTAAAAAATGAAAGACCTTGAATCAGCGTAAATGAGGAGGGGCAGAGGGGATTATGGAGAAAACAGTGAAAAATACAGCACAGGTTTTAGTAGAGTGTTTGCAGGAAGAAGGAGTAGACACGATCTTCGGGATTCCTGGAGAAGAAACACTTGATCTGATGTTTGCGATCAAAGAAAGTAAAATCCGTTTTATAGATACAAGGCATGAGCAGGGAGCTGCTTTTATGGCAGATGTATATGGAAGGCTCACTGGAAAGGCTGGGGTATGCCTGTCAACTTTGGGGCCTGGTGCAACCCATATTGCCTGCCCAATGATATTGCCAAAATACCTGCAGATGTAAAACCATTGAAAAAACAGGAGAAGCTGGTGGAATACGCTTCTACAAAAGCGGTAGAAGCTGCCAGTGAATTGATAAAGCAGGCAAAAATACCGGTAATACTTGCGGGAAATGGTGTTGTACGGCAAAATGCATCAGAAATGCTTACAGAATTTGTAAATACCTTGCATATTCCTGTTATTAATACTATGATGGCAAAGGGAGTTGTTCCTATGGACAACCCGTATAGCCTGTGGACCATCGGGATTCCCCAGAAAGATTATGCGAATAAAATATTTGAAGTGGCAGATCTGGTCATTGGTGTGGGATATGACATGGTGGAATATGCCCCTTTGAAATGGAATGTACGCCCAGATACAAAGATTATCCATATAGCCTGTAAGCCTGCAGATGTAAACAAAAGATACCAGCCAAATGTGGAACTGGTAGGTGATATATCAAACAGCCTGCGTAAAATCTTAAAGATCACCAGCAGGGAGGTGGAGCCGGATTTTGCGCTGAAATTAAAGGCTATGATGGAAAAAGAACAGGCAGAAATGGCAGCAGATGCGTCTTACCCCATGAAGCCTGCAAGGATCTTAGCCGATGTGCGGAAAGTAATGGGGAAAAAAGATATTGTTCTTTCTGATGTAGGTGCACATAAAATGTGGATCGCCCGTCATTATCATTGTTACGAACCAAATACCTGCCTGATCAGCAATGGATTTGCCAGCATGGGATTCAGTGTTCCTGGTGCCATATGTGCCAAAATGCTATACCCGGAGCGAAAGGTACTGGCTATATGTGGAGATGGCGGATTCCTTATGAATAATCAGGAACTGGAAACTGCAGTCAGGGAAAAGATCCCGTTTGTAACTCTGATCTGGGAAGATAATGCCTATGGGCTTATCAAATGGAAAGAGCAGGAGCAGTTTGGAGACAGCTGCTATGTGAATTTCACCAATCCGGATTTTGAAATGTTTGCAGAATCTATGCATTGCAAAGGTTATACAATACATTCTGCGGATGAACTGATTCCCACATTAGAGGAAGCCTTTGCCCAGAATGTGCCTGCAGTAGTTGTGGTTAAGGTGGATTACAGCGAAAATATGCGGTTGAGTCAACATCTAAAAGAAATTATGAACGAATGAAAGAGGTACCGGAATGAAGATCAGAAAAGCATTAGCAAGTGATATTGATGCGGTTGAGGAAATCTATAATGATATTCATACTGCAGAAGAAAGCGGAAAGCAGATGATCGGATGGATCCGGGGGATATATCCTGTACGGGCCACTGCAGAGGCTTCCCTTGAACGGGATGATTTGTATGTGCTTGAAGATCATGGGAAAATATATGGTACAGGAATTATAAATAAAACCCAGGTAGATGTTTACAGTAAAGGGCATTGGAAGCATCAGGCAGAGGATGACCAGGTCTGTGTGCTGCATACCCTGGTGATTTCCCCTGATGGAGCCGGAATGGGATATGGTAAAAAGTTTGTCAAGTATTATGAAGAGCATGCCCTGGAATGTGGGTGTGTGGAACTGCGGATTGACACTAACGCAAGAAATGTGATCGCACGTAAGATGTATAAAAAGCTTGGATATACGGAGATTGACATTGTACCCACGAATTTTAATGGAATCCCGGGGATTGATTTAGTGCTGCTGGAGAAATATATCGGTTAAAAACGGTCGGAAAAACAATCGTAAAAAAATACGATTGTTTTTTTGACCGCTTCTGCATATAATAAAGTTATAAAATTGAAAGGGAGCGAGGAAAATTGTATGCAGGAAACCCGGACAATAGAATTTAAAGAAACGATTACCAATACGTTTTTAAAAACAGTAAGTGCCTTTTCAAACTACAATGGAGGAAAAATTTTTTTCGGAATTGATGATAAGGGCAATGTAAAAGGCCTGACAGATGTAAAACAGGCGTGCCTGGATATCGAAAATAAGATCAATGACAGCATATCCCCTCAGCCAGATTATACGCTGGAAGTGCAAAAAGACCATACAATAATACTTTCCGTAAAAAGTGGTGTACAGAAGCCATATCTATATAAATCAAAAGCATACAAAAGGAATGATACAGCAACAATAGAAGTGGATACACTGGAATTATCAAGACTGATCCTGGAAGGGAAAAATATCAGCTTTGAAGAGCTTCCATGCAAAGAACAGGATTTGTCGTTTGATATTTTATGTCATAAATTGCAGGAATGTATCCATATTGAACGCTTTAATCAGGATACTTTGAGAACCTTGAATTTATATAATAATGACGCAGGCTACAATAATGCAGCAGGGATTCTGGCTGATAAGAATCCGTTTCCCGGAATTGATATAATGAAATTTGGAGAGAATATCAGCATTATTCAAAAAAGGGCAACCTTTGAGCATACGTCAGCATTAGAAATATATGATAAGACATTAACTGTATTTAGAGATTACTATCAGTATGAAATCATACAGGGGACAGACAGAAAAAAGGTAGAAAAAATACCGGAGGCTGCGTTCAGAGAAGCAATTGCAAATGCTTTGATTCACAGAGCCTGGGATATAAACCCCAGAATCAGGGTCTCAATGTTTGATGACAGGATAGAAATTGTTTCGCCTGGCGGATTGCCATCGGGAATAACAGAAGAAGAATATTTAGCCGGTAAATTGTCCGTTTTAAGAAACGCAGTTCTTGCAAATGTATTTTACAGATTAGGGCTTGTGGAGATATTTGGAACTGGAATTACAAGGATTAAGCAGCTTTATGAGGCTGGATTAAGAAAACCGGATTTTGAAGTATCAGAGAATGCCATCAGGATTGTGCTGCCTGTTTTGGAAAAAGATCTGGATCTAACCGAAGATGAAAAGACGGTATACAAGACCTTAAGCAGGACAACCTTAAAACCAATTAGTGAAATTGTGCCGTATGTTCCTTTTGGAAAATCAAAGACAACGCAGTTGTTGAAAGAGCTGAATCAAAAAGATGTCATAATGGTTCAAGGCAAAGGCAGAGGTACAAAATATATAATAAAATAAGCCTTGAGATCAATTATAAAGAACTATATCGGTTAAAAACGGTCGGAAAAACAATCGTAAAAAAATACGATTGTTTTTTTGACTGTTTTTACTTTTATTTGCTGTTTATCAATATATTATACGATTAACTGAAGTTTAATGATATATTTTTACGGTTGGCATGTTTTTACGCAAATTTTACATTCATTTGGTTTTGCTAATGATTGACAAAGTGTACTAATTGATGTTATTTTTTAGAAAAAATGTGAACGTATACTTTGTTAAGGCACTGAATAGATGACACATACATAAACCATAATTCAGATGACCGATATAAAAGTATCTTTATATCGGTTTTTTTATTCACTTTTTGGGGAAAGAGTGGAAGAAGTTCTGGATATTATGGCTCAGGGCCTGGAGATGTATGTTTACTGATAACGGTCCGGAACCATCCGGGTGGAAGCGGATGGGATGGAGCGAAATGCGAAAATAAGAAATGAAAAATTGAAAAATGCGAAAATGAGGAATGTAAAGGACTGAAAGACTATGAAGAGAAAGCATGTACAGAGGGTATTATGTGCGCTCATGAGTGGTGTGTTTCTGACCAGCAGTGCTGCCAGCCCATTAGCAGGGACTGTATCCATGGCTGCGGAAGCTTCAGCAGCTGAAGAAACAGCAGTGTATGAAAATGCAGAAAACACAGGTGAAGTGGCATCAGAAGCACCTGTAGACGAAGTTTTGTCATCTGGCGAGGATGCAACGAATGAGACAGAGAATGCAGGAGAAGTGACACCAGAGGTATCTGATGAAGAGGTGCCTGCACAAGATGAATTAGACGAAACTAATGATGATTCTCCGAAAATAACCGGGGGGAGGGCAAACAGCTGACGCCCCTGTAGAGGATACCAATGGGAATGACAGCCTGACAGCTGATGAAGTCCTGGAGATTCCGGATGCTCAGACTAAGGTGGAAGAACCATCCCAGAATGCAGACGAAGAAGATCCGGAGGATGTGCCGGAAGAGGAGACAGAAGAAACAGATCTGGCATATGTATCTGATTTAAAAATAAACAAGATTGTTTCAGAAGATGATGGAGAAGAGATTCTTCCTGAAGAAAACAGAAGCAGGGTGATTTATGCTCCGCAGCAGGTGGGGTATGCGCTGGAGTATAGGACTGCTTCTTTTTCTGATGCTGTTTTTGATACATGGAATATGGAATTTGAGATGCTTCTTCCAGTATCTGATACAGTAGCACAGTGGGATACTGATTCCATGAACTGGCTTAATCAGGGCTGGACCATCCAGACAGAAGACTGCCTTTATGATTTTGATGGTGATGGCGCAGAAGAGCAAAAGACCTGTCAGGTGCTTCGTGGAGAGGTGACGCTTCCGGTATCAGAGAATGTGGTGTCAGGAGCAGGCCTTGGGACAGGAACTCTGGAAGCAGTGGTTAAGACCTTTGAGTCAGAGGAAGACGAACAGGTGCAGCCTGTCTTTACCGCATGGATGGAGCACAACCAGGCAGGAGAGACAGAACTTGGCTCTGATGAAAACCGAGTGACTGAAAACAAGGCAGAGTGTGCAGTACATCAGAAGAAAGAACAGATGACTGTGCAGGCTGAGCCGATGATGATAACGAAACAGCCGGAAAGCCAGGATGAAGAGAATAGGATTGCTGTGTATCAGGCGAAAACAGCGATGGATTTTACGGTGGGTATAAAAAATCCTGTTCTTCCAGGATCTAATTTTGCTGATTATATTCAGTTGCAATCAGTTGTATATGATGATGGCACTACAGGATATGGAAGTGCTACAGCTACGTCCCCTGGCTGGCCAGGTAATTATGTAAATAATCTAAGAGAGACCAATACATCACAGGAATTCAGCTTCCCGGGAGCAACCAGTCTGACTATAACATTTGATAGCACATCTGCAACAGAGTCAAATTATGATTTTGTCCGTATTTATGATAAAAACGGTAAAAGAGTTCAGAATTTAAGCGGTACGTCTTTTGCCAGGAAAAGCTATACTGTGGCAGGCGATTATGTAAAGATTACATTTTATAGTGATGGAAGTAATGTGGGAAAGGGATTTTCAGCACGGATCCAGCCACAGGAAGAATTGCAGTGTGAAGAAACACTGACTTTTTCACCGGAGACTGCACCTTTGGAAGTGGGACAGACAGAAGTTACAGTAGGACTGGCAGGCACATCGATTTCAAAAACAATTACAGTTGCTATATCGGATGTACTTGGACAATGGAATATTGGAAAACCTACTGAAACGGATGTGACAGCAGTTCTTTATGCGGATGGACGGCTTGAGGTATCTGGAAATGGAGAAACCGAAAGAGCGTCCAATCTTGCTTCTATGAGAAGTATGCTTACCGTATATTCGGCAAAAAAAATAATAGTACATGAGGGAATTACAAATATTTCCGATCTGGCTCAGGAGCTTACTACACTGGAAAGTGTGGAACTTCCGGAAAGCCTTACAAGTATTGAAAACAATGCATTTTATAAATGTAATACATTGAAGGAAATCAACATTCCGGATGGTGTGACCAGTATTGGGATTAAGGCTTTCTATGATTGTACAGCACTGAAGCATTTGATCCTGGCCGGAGATCTGGGAGAAGTAGCAGAAAATGCATTACTTTCAGACAATACAAGTCAGGAGCTGAGTATCACCGTGACCAGGGATACACATGCAGTGCCAGAGTCTTTCTGGAAGGCAGCAGCCAAAAGAGGAATTGCAAATCTCACATTTGAAGGCGAAAATACCTTGGCGCTTTCAGGTCTTTCTTCCTGTGGTTTGATGCCATATAGGACTCTGAAGGATGGAACCTATTTTGTAGATAAAGACGGCGGCCTCTGGCTTCTGGATAAAGAAAACCGCACAGCTTCCCTTGCGCTGGCAGGGAAAGATCAGACGACGGTGCAGATCCCAGAGAACGTAAACGGATATACTGTTACCAGAATTAGAGCTCGTGCGTTTGAACTTTGCAGGAATCTGACTTCTGTAATGTTTGAAACTCCGAAAAAAATCAAAGAAATCGCACCTTTTGCATTTGCAGGACGGAAGAAGCTTACCAGTATTAATAGGCAGCAGGAGATAGTAAATGTAAATGCTTTGTTTGCATCGGATGCAGTAATCGGTCAGGATGCCTATCGGGACACAGGTCTGCTGGCATCGGATCCTGGGTATACAATAACAAAGGATAGTCTGGTGTATCGGAACAGTGATAACAATGGTCCGACTATGGTGATCAGCAGTGAGATCACCAAGACAGAAATAAAAGATCAGGATCAGGAATACAGCAGACTTTATACCGGTGAATATTATTCCGTTACAGTGTCGGTACAGAATACATCGGAAATCACCGGAAACATAGCAAGAGTTTATGTGCAGATGGATGATGCCAGTGGAAGCATCAATTATGCAGGTGGAACCTATGAACTGGAAGATCAGACCACGCATAAGAAGTATACCCTGCATATTACAAAGGATGAGAATAATCTCTACTGTCTGGAATTTGATCCGATCCAGCATGGAGATACGGTTGTGTTCAACTTTTCCTGCAGTTATCCTTCTCCCACATCTGACGGAGGAGGCGTCCGTATATGGGGAGAGATTCTGAAACCTGGAGAAACAGGCGGAGGATCGCCGGACAGGATACAGGAGGCCTGTTGGGAGACGAAAGTGGACGACTGGAGTTTGACAAAATCACAGTATTCATACAATACAGGAACATATTCCAATGAAGAACTGGGGTATACAGGTTATGTATACGGGCTTTCTTACCGTTATGGACTAACAAGGACAGGAAAGACATTGGAAGGTGTGGGAAAAGATCACATGAAGTATGTAGAATTTTCCGATGTGCTTACATTGCCAGAGGGATTTACCTGGAATGATGCCATCAAAAGTGCAGTGGCAGAGGGGAAGGTCTACCTGGATACAAAAGGAACCTCCATGGAAGGCGGATACGCCGATGGATATGGCCTTTATTGTATTATTGACGGGAAAAAATACAGTATTGCATCACTGAGCGAGGGGGCGTCTTATTATTCCGGACGTTTTGATGTACATGACTGGAATGTGGAATTTATAGATGAGGCAGATGGTACAAAGAAACTGCGTCTTGACTGGAAAGTATATAATACGGATATGAGTACGGAGATTGACAATCTCAGTTCAAACTATTACAGGGTAACATATGGTCCGCGGCTGATCCGGTTTGACATGCATGATGTACAGGCAGGAACAAGCCATATTTTCCATAATGAAATTACAGCAGATCAGACATTTTGTTATTCTGACAAACAGACAGACCTGGCTAAGTCAGATGGAACTCTGTATATGGGATCTCCGCAGCTGAAAGTATCAAAAAGTGGAACCATAGCATCTTACTTTGGAGGCAGGGCTGATTTTACTTTGAAGGCTTATAATCAGGGGGCTTATCCGTATACAGCTTATCAGAAAATGGTAGATAGTCTGCCTTACCTGTGTTATATTGAGCCGGATAAGATGGAAATCATGTTTGCTGAAGATACCTTTGGAAGAGACGCATTGACAGTTACTATCAACCATGCAGTTTTACATCAGCCGCTGGATGGTGATAAAGAATCTGTTACCAGGTCAGATGGAAGTACTGTGATACAGAAAAGACAGGAACAGCTTTCTTCGGCTGCACAGGATTCCATAGAAAGTTTCAGATATGAAAGGCCAACTGAAACAGATACCAATGTTCTGACAGAAGAAGCTGTGATCACTGTTACGTTAAACGAGCAGGATCAGATTTCTGTAACTGTAGCTGATGGAAATGGCGGACAGAGTATTTACACAGTGGGGACTGATGGAGGTTTACAGGATATTTTTGATAAGATCGGCTATATGCCTACATATTCGGCAACATATGAGGTTGTGTGGAATCATGAAAACACGCAGGAGAATCCACTGATCATACATGGAGGTCAAACCCTGACCTATCAGATCCCGGCAAACATCAAATCAACTTTTATGCTTTTAAGCAGAGATCAGCAGAATCGGTATCCAAGTGCCTGGCTGGGTGAAATGAATTATGGAAGGGCTTATAATACTTCCGGAAGTCAGATTGCTTCTGATAATAGGGGTTTTAATCCAAGCCGTGAATTTGAACTGACCGGAACTGTGGAAATGGATGGAAATGTACTGGATGGAACGGAGAATATTCAGGACGGAAGCATACTGGATCACACCATCCAGGTGGTCAATAATGCCTCCAGCAGTGATGGCTCAATGGAATATCCGGCAGTTCCGGTGGAGAAACTTATTACCGGTGCACAGGTGCTGATGGTGGAAGCAGATGCCAATCCGCAGCTGGCAGACCTGGGACTTACCACTGTGACCAGGGAGGGCACAGAATATTATCTGTTAAGCAAGGATGGAGAATACCAAAATGTTTCTGTAGGCGGTACGATCGCAGATATCATACAGGTGAAAACAGCAGGAAATAATTCCGGAAAAAACACCACCATCCGCTGGTATGAGAACGCAGGATTCAGAAGTACCATCAGGAAGAATTTTAAAACAATGGTAAACCGCAGTGAGAGTGGCAGCACAGATGCTTTTTATAACTGTGGTGGAATGACCTGGCTGGGAGACCATGAGTCACACCGGTTGTATGTTCCGGATCCAGGGCTTTATGGAAGTGCGATTAAGATAGAAAAGCAGATCCTTACAAATCCGAAGGCAACAACAGAACCTGGAACGGATACATTGACAGATTATTCTCATATTAAAGAAGGGGAAGAGGTTACTTACCGAATTAAGTTTACTTCTTATGCCACAGATGAGGACGGAGTAATACAACCGGCACGTACCACACTTTCCGGTTTGGATATTCAGGACCGGCTTCCTCGCAGTATTCCAGGATATCGATGGACAAAAGACAATGTAACAGATCTGAAGTTTGTGGACGCTAAGGGAACACAGGAGGGGCTTACCTTTGGTGATTCCGGTTCCGGATCAGATCAGTGGTTCATCAGCACTACGGATGTAAGCGGTGTTACGTATGATGAAGGGGAAAATCAGCAGTTCATCCGCTGGAATAATGAGTTTTCTGTAACATTTGATGGAGAAATGTATCTGTATGTAACACTGAAATTCCCATCTGGGGATCTTTGGCTGGCATATGCGGAAGAATATGGAGCTGACACACTGATCAATACATTTTTCCTGAGAGAGCTTCAAAGCAGTGCAACCCATGATCTGAACGAACCTACGGAGGCATATCTGAATAAGGGTGTTACTGACGGCAGATATTGCCTGGCAGGAACTTCAGAGTATTACTACAGCAGTGGAGGTGAGGATTCAAGAAAATACTATGAAACCTCAGACAGCCATAACAGAGTCTTCTGGTTCTATGGAACCATATATAATGGGGGACATACCAGGCTTTATCTGAATACCCTTTATGACACAATACCTGAGGGCTTTCAGTTCCTTGGATTTTCATCTTATCTGTATCCTAGCAGTACATCTATTAGTTCTAATGGGGCAAGCTATTCCACAACCAGTTATCAGAAGCAGCTGGTAACATTGACGGATGAAAACAACAGTATCGGGCCGGTGTATAAAGCGTACAGGATAGATAAAACTGAACTGACGACAGTTGGCAGCAGGACAAGAC
The DNA here is from genome assembly GCA_900316115.1 of uncultured Eubacteriales bacterium. GTDB lineage: Bacteria > Bacillota > Clostridia > Lachnospirales > Lachnospiraceae > Blautia_A. The sequence continues at coordinate 38,943 of ONBN01000007.1, read as the reverse complement.
TTGCATTTAAGGTTTCCGGTAATAAGAGTACAGGTACAGAATGGGTTTCTTATGATGAGGAGAAGGATAAGTATTATCTGAATCCTGGAGAGGCCATAGCATTGGGTTATATCTTAAAAGCAGATGGCAAAGATGATTCTCTGCCACAGATACGTACCAATTCCCTGATGATGGAAGTGGACAATTACAACGGAGGCGGAGTCAAAGTTGCGGATCTTGGGGAAAATGGCGGTGCAGTAAGTGCTGCTTACCCAGAGAAAGAAAAGAATGACGGAGAATGTGAGGTTAAGGGCAAGGCTGAGATTGAAAAAGATTATGGAGTTGCATCTTCCGGAAATTCCCAGTGGCTTTATTCTGAAGTGAAATTGCGGCATGGAGAGATCCTTCCCGGTATTGTGGTGAAACCTGTACAGGCGACCAATGACGCTGTGGTGAAAAAAGATTTCGATAGTGTAGAGCCAAAGGATAAGATCAAATGGGAACTGGATGTGACCAACAGCGGTTCAGCTGCCATGAGAAATTATGGCGTGACAGACACGATGCCAAATCCTTACGAGTTTGAAGGGGATGTGGATTATACCATAAAGGCAGCAGACGGCAGAACCTGGCTTTCCGGGAAGCTGTTCACGATCGGAGAGAGGCAGGAAAATGATACAAAGGCCACACTGACACTGTATGATGGTTCCACTGTGGATGTGCCTCTGGACGGAACACCTGTAGAGATCCCGATCCAGATGAAAAAGGATGGAGAAAGTAATACCCTTACATCCAAAGCACGTGTGATCATGAAAAAAGATGCTTCCGGAAATGCAGTTCTCACTGTGGAATTCCCAGATGATGCGCTGGGGATCCCGGAGCATGGCAGTGCTGTACTTGGTGTTACAACAGCCAACCCAAGCAATACCCTGAATAACAAGGTGTATTACAATCATGCTTATGTTACACCTCTGGAGCAGGAATTTGATCATGAATCTGTGTCTCATGGAAATTATACAGATTATGATTATGGAAATGAAGGCAACAAGGATTCTGTGGAAAACAGCAGCCTTCTGACAGTAGCCTATGGTTATGTAACCCATGCTAAAAAGAGTATCACGGAAGTAGATCAGAGTGGAAATGTAGCCGGTGATACAGCAACCACCGGAGAGGCACCAAATTATATTACAGTGCAGGATCCGGAGAACAAATTGCTGCGTTATACTCACACAATTGAAAACACTACCAAGAAATCCATGGTGAGACTGGTAGTGATCGATAACCTGCCGGAGCCTGGGGATACTGGTGTATTTGAGGGATCTGCGGAGCGTGGAAGCGCATTTAAAGTAGTGATGGCAGATGATCCGGCTGTGAAAGTAACAGTGTGGAATAAAGACCATACTTCCAGTACAGTACTGGCATCGGATCAGTATACGGTTACTTATACAGCAAAAGCAGGAAAATATTTAAGTCCGGACTGGACCTGTGATCCTGCAACCAACACAGCCTGGAAGGATCAGGTAAAAGCAGATACCAGGGCTTTAAGGGTGGCGATCATGGATGACACCGGAACACTGATACCGGTAGACAGTACGATAGAGATCACCTTCAATGCAAAGGTGGATATGAGTCAGTTTAAGGAGGATTATACCCTGGAGGATGCTGCCGGACTGAAGGCCTACAACAATTTTGGTTACCATTACAGAAGACAGGGAGATTCCTACGACCTGGAAGCTGCAACGGATAAGGTGGGAGCACAGCTGCCATGTATTCCTAAGCTGCAGAAGATCACAGTGAACCGTTCAGATGTTAATGAACCGGTGAAAGAAGACAAAACATTTACTTTCCTGGTACATGAAGGAGAAGCACTTAAGGATTATACAGATGAGGCGGCTGTAAGCAATGAATTGCAGCAGCGGGGAAGCAAGGTAGGAGTTGTGACACTGACAGTTCCTGCCGGGAGCAGTGTAAGTGAGGCATTATTGCTTACAGGAGCAAAGCTTTCACCAAAGACCTATGACGCTGCACAGAAAACATGGACAAAAACAGGAGAGGCCTGGGATTGGACAAAGGGTGCGTCTTATACGATCGCTGAGATACGGATCCCACATGATTATGCGGATGCAAGTATTAATGGAACCAGTGGTAACGTAAAGACCTTTACCTATGCCCCGGAGACAAATATTACTTATAAGTGTAAAAATACACTTCGTTATGGAAGTGTAAGCCTTGTGAAGTATGACAGCGACGGGACCACTCCTCTGGCTGGAGTTACCTTCACCATTGAAGGAGATGGAATCCAGTCCAGAAGCATGAGCAGTGGAAAGGATGGAAAACTGCAGTTTGAGTATCTGCCGGAAGGTACTTATACCATTAAAGAGACGGAGACAACAGATGGTCATGTGCTGCTGGCTGAACCATTGACTGTGACCATTCCGCTGGCTATGACAGAGGATGAGATCACGGCAAAGGAGCAGGAAACAGGAGTAACCATTGATCGGACGAAGGCGGTATATGATGTCTCAGACGGCAAGTACTATTTCTATGAGTTCGGATTCTCAGTGACCAATGCTGTATCCATGAATCTTCCGGTAACAGGTGGAAGTGACAGATGGCTTTATACAGAACTTGTGGCAGGTCTGGCCCTGCTTGGGGGCGTTCTGTTCCTGATGATGCAGCGGCGTAAGCAGCGTCAGGATAAAGCACAATAAAAGGTTTTACAGTTAAAATAAAAGTTCTGACTCTGGCAGGCGTCCTGTAAGGGAGCGCTGCCAAAGCCTGAATGATAAATGCAGAGGCTGTTTGTGGGGCACATCAGGGAAAAGACATCAATGCAGCGGCTGTAAAAAAATACAAAATAAAAATGCAAAGGAGAGGAAGTATGAAACACAAAAGTTTCAAAAAAAGGTTTTTAGCACTGGTTTCATGTCTGGCTCTTATGGCAGCCAGCCCGCTGGCGGTAATGGCTGACGGAGAAACAATTGACACCACGAAAACAGGTGTCCTTCATATCACAAAGTATGATATGACAGCTGCAGAGGCAGCAGGAAAACAACAAAGCGAGACAAATGGTGCACAGAATAAAACAGCAGAAAGTGATCTGGCTGCTTATGCACTGGAAAATGTGGAATTTTCCTATCTTAAGGTTGCAGCCATCAACCAGGTAACATCTGCATCCGCACAAAATCCGGCTACAGATGCGTCTGTTCAGGTAACTTATACCATCCCTGAAAATCTGGATAAGATATTGGGTGGAAAAAAAACAGATCATACTTATACCAGCACAGAATTAAATTCCATGCTGCAAAATGCGCTGGAAAATAATAAGAAAAATGCTCTGGAAGATTATCTCAGCACCGGCGGAACAAAGATGACAAAAACAAATGCACAAGGCCAGACCACTGCTTCAGATCTTTCCCTTGGACTGTATCTGGTAGTTGAGACCAGTGTACCGGCAGATGTTAAGTCTACCACAGATCCGTTCTTTGTATCTTTGCCAATGACAAATGCAGACGGGACTCAGTGGCTGTATGATGTTTATGTTTATCCGAAAAACCAGACAGGACAGCCTACTCTGGAGAAGAAAGTAAAACGGAATGAAACAGGAGCCACATTTGCAGACACTACTTCTGCAGATATCGGATCAAAGGTAGAATACCGGATCGTTTCCAGATTACCGGTGATCACCACAAAAGCAACATATCTGACAAAGTATACTTATGTAGATACACTTGCAGCTGGCCTTACTTATGACGACGATGTGTCTATCAAATTTTATAGTGATCAGAACCTGACAAATGAGGCAAATGTTACATTCACAAAGGATACTGATTACAATGTAAATTATGATAAGACCCAGAATAAGATGACCATTACCATGACAAAAGGCGGACTGAAAAAGATGAATCCGGCTTTGAGCCAGAACTACATGGCTATCACTTATAAGGCAACTGTAAATAATGCTGCAGTACTTGGTGATGAGGGTAATCTGAACCAGGTAGTACTGACTTATGGACGTTCCGGTGCAGCAGGATTAACCCCTGAAGCAAATGAAGAAAAAAACATTACAGACGGAGCAAAGGTTTATACATACGGTATCAATCTGAAGAAGAAATTCTCCCAGGCAGGTGGAGATGCAACAGCTGTTAAATTTACACTGAAAGAAGGAAACAACTCCATTTATGCAACTGGATCCAATGGTGTTTATACTGTGTGCGCTGCAGGTACTGCAGATGCTGTAACAGAATTCAGCCCGGCAGCAGATGGTACTCTGAAGATCAAAGGATTAAAGGGCGCTGCCTATACCATGACTGAGACAGCTACATCCGCCGGATATATGCTGTTAAAAGAGCCACTGAAAATTGTGATCACAGAATCTTCTGCAACCATTACGCCTGTAGAGGGTGATCAGCTGACAACTGTAGTAGCTGACAGGACGGCTTCTGCCACTGTAAATAGTGAGAATGCTTCTATGGATGAAGATGGCAGTACAAGTCTGAATGCATGGGTGAAGCTGGCAGTAACCAATACAAAGGGATTTGAGCTGCCGAAGACCGGTGGTCTTGGAACGATCCTCTTTACTGCGATCGGTGCAGCAGGCCTTGCACTTTGCATTATTCTTTTCACAAGAAAACGCAGAACAGAAGATAAATAACAGAAGGCAAAGAGAAAGGCTGCAGACGAAGTAAGGCTGCAGTCTTTTATAAACGATTCTATATGAAGAAAAAAAAGAGTATATTAGGAACTATCCTGTTGTTCCTTTTTTTTATTGTAAGCCTGTTGGCTGTTTTTTATCCTTTTATTTCAAACATAATGTTTGAACACAGACAGGATGATCTGCTGGAAGTTTACAAACAGGAAACAGAGCAGAAAGATTTTGGGGAACTGCTTCAGAAAGCACAGGAATATAATCAGGAGCTTGCCACTGGTAAGATACAGCTGCAGGATCCGTTTTCAGAAGAATATAATTCAATTGATGAAGACCGCTATCAGAGCATTCTGCGCCTGGACGGAACGGATATGATGGCATTTATTGAGATACCGGTAATTTCCGTGCGTCTGCCGGTTTATCATGGCACCAGCCAGCAAATACTGGAGCAGGGTGTGGGGCATTTGAAAGGAAGCTCATTTCCCATTGGAGGAGCCAGTACCCATGCAGTGCTTACCAGTCATACAGGTCTGAGTAATGCCAGGCTTTTTACGGATCTGGACAGATTAAAAGAAGGGGACCTGTTTTTTATTACTGTCTGCGACAGAAAGCTGGCCTATCAGGTGGATCAGATCAAAGTGGTAGAGCCAGAGGACACCAGCGATCTTGTGATCAAGGCGGGAGAGGATCTTTGTACACTTGTGACCTGTACCCCTTACGGGATCAATTCTCATCGTCTGCTGGTAAGAGGGAAAAGAACAGAATACGTAGAAAATATGGAAAATGAGATCGAACCGCTGGACAGCGGCCAGACACAGTGGATGGAACAGTATCGTCATTCCATTGTGATCGGGCTTCTGATCATGGTGGGGATTTTGCTGATCTATTGGATTTTGGATAAAGCAGCAAGACAGAGACGGAAAAAGAAACGTGCCAGATTGCAGGAGAAGGAGAATGAGGAAAAGAATGGGTAAATTACAAAGAATTGCTGTATGGATCGTTCTGATTGTAAGCACACTGATTTTCCTTTATCCGAATTTTAAGCAGCTGCAGTTGAAATGGAAGGCTGCAGAGGATATTGCCGGTGATGAAAAACTTTGGGACGATATGGAAACATATAATGAAAAGCTCCGAAAGGATGGACAGGAGCTGACCGATTGCTGGAGTTATGAACAAACTTCTATGTCAGAAGAGCAGGAATTGAAAGAAGGCGATGTTATCGGTGCCGTCCGTATTCCGTCGATCGATGTGGATCTTCCACTGTATCTTGGAGCTACCAATGAAAATATGGCGAAAGGGGCTACTGTGCTTTCGGAAACAAGCATGCCGGTAGGCGGGGAGAGTACCAACTGTGTGATCGCGGCACATCGTGGGTACAAAGGAATGCCTTATTTCAGGAGGATTGATGAGATAAAAACAGGGGATAAAGTAGAAATCCAGAACGCAAAAGAAACACTTGTCTATATTGTTGAGCGGATGGAGATCATTGAACCTACTGACCTGACCTGCCTGGAAATCCAGCCTGGGCGTGATATGGTAACGCTTTTTTCCTGCCATCCTTATATGGGGCACAGCAGGTTCCGTTATGTGGTGTACTGTGTCAGGGAAGGAACCCAGCTGAAAGCAGGACAATCCCAGACAGAGGTGAGCCAGGCGATCCAGGATAATGCGGAAACACTGGCTGAACTAAAGGACGCAGAGGAGCATATTCCCCTTGTATTTCAGCGGGAGGCTGTGATTCGGAAAGTGCTGGGGGTGTTCTTTGTAGTTGTCTGGGTTGTCTTGATTTGGGATGCGGTGCGTAGCTTTGGCAATACACGTAAAAAACGTAAAATCAGTTAATGATCTTGTCAGTCCAGTTTTCAATATCTTTTACGGAAGTACGCAGGGTAGATTCATCAAAGCGGACATTTAATCCGTCTTTTACATCTGCGCCATGGCAGATATTTTTGATGTCCTTGAATGTATGACCGATCCAGCCGCCATTTGTGGCAAAAGGATAGACGGTTTTTCCATCCCAGTTCTGGTTTTTTAAGAACGTATGCATTGCCGGAGCAAAGGTATACCACCATACAGGGGTTCCAAGGATGATGGTGTCATACTGGCTGAGATCTGTGGACAGAGGTTTGATTTCCGGGCAATATCCGGCGTTGACCTCTTCCTGTCCCTGATCTACCACTTTGTTGTAGCTTCCTTCATATGGAACAACGGTTTCGATACGCAGTGTATCTGCACCGGTTCTCTTTGAAATCATTTCAGCAATTTTCTTTGTATTTCCACGATAAGAATAATAAATGATCAGTGTTTTCATGATATATCACCTCGTACCTTTCAAGATTATTTTAAATATGTGCGGAAGAAGCTCTCTATTTTGTCAAAAGGAATAATATCCAGCCGGTCATACAGATCCGTATGAACAGCACCTGGAATCAGCAGCAGTTCTTTGTTATCACCCTTCAATTTTGGGAAAATATCTTTGCTGAAATAAACAGAATGTGCTTTTTCTCCATGAATGATCAAAACAGCGTTGCGAATTTCACTGGCATAGCAATGAATCGGCATGTTTGCAAAAGATAAGGAAGAGGTTATGTTCCAGCCTCCGTTGGAATTCAGGGAACGTGGATGATATCCTCTGCTGGTTTTGTAATAATCAAAGTAATCCTTCAGGAAAAATGGTGCATCATCCGGAACAACATCTGGTAATCCACCGGCAAGAGCATATTCTCCATTTTTATAATCAACAGTTCGCTGGGCATTCAGCTGTTCTTTCATTTGATAGCGCTGATCTTCATCCATTGCATCGAAATAGCCGTTAGCAGTGACACGGCTCATATCATACATGGTGGAAGTGACAGTGGCTTTGATGCGGGTATCCATAGAGGCTGCATTAAGTGCCATTCCGCCCCAGCCACAGATTCCAATAATACCGATTTTGTCCGGATCAACATTTTCCTGTACAGAAAGGAAATCTACAGCTGCGCTGAAATCTTCTGTGTTGATATCCGGTGAAGCTACATATCTTGGGGTTCCGCCACTTTCACCAGTGTAGGAAGGATCAAAGGCAATCGTAAGAAAACCTCGTTCTGCCATGGTCTGTGCATACAGTCCGGAAGCCTGTTCTTTTACAGCACCAAAAGGGCCTGCTACAGCAAGAACTGGCAGTTTTCCTGTAACATTTTTGGGAACGTACATGTCTGCAGCAAGTGTGATTCCATAGCGGTTGTGGAAAGTGATTTTGCTGTGTGTTACCTTATCGCTTTGCGGAAAGGTTTTATCCCATTCCTGGGTTAAATTAAGTTTTTCGTCTTGCATTTTGTAAACCTCCTGTTTTATTTGAAAAATATAAGGTGTCTTATCACTGTATTCGCACGGTAATAACTTGGCGCTTTGGGTTGACTTTTAGCGGACAGATGTATAACCTGTATATGTAAGCATGTATCAAGTCTACAACTTAAAGTTAAGTTTAAGTCAAGAGGGTTTATAAAGATTTTATAAAGAGTATTTGTAAAGACTTTTTCTATAAAAATTTTCATAAAGAAGCCCTGTAAAGAAGTTTGAAACAACAGCGGCTGACTATGAATACACAGAAGGGGAGGCACCCCAGAATAAGAATGAGATCGCCATTACCCCAACCATTAGCAATATGATCGGAGCAAAACTTGGTGATACGGTATCCATTGATTTTGGGACGGAAACTATTGATTGTGTGGTAGTGGCATATTTCCAGAGTATGAATCAGCTTGGACAGGTGATCCGTCTTCATGAGGATGCACCTGCAGATTTTAGATATCTTTCAACTTTGATGCCTTATCAGATCAATTTCCAGGATGATCCTTCTGCAGAAGAGATTGAGACCCGTAAGGAAAAAGTAGAAAAGCTGTTTGAGATCGATCATGTGATGAATGCAGTGGAGTATTGTGACGATATGATGGGAGTAGCGTCCACTGTGGAGGCCGTGCAGTATCTGCTGCTTGGCATTACGATGATCGTGATCCTGCTGGTATGTGTTCTGATGGAACGGTCATTTCTGGCAGATGAGAGAAGCCAGATCGCCATTTTGAAGGCAATTGGGTTTGGCAATTCCAGAATAATCAAATGGCATATCATGCGGTTTGGGGTGGTTACATTCATCGCTGTTTTGCTGGCTGCATTATGTTCAGTTCCTGTAACATATCTGGTTGGCAATCCGCTGTTTGGCATGGTGGGAGCCGGAACGGTTTCCTATGTGATCAGTCCGTGGAAGATCTTTCTGATGTATCCGGTGATCATTTTGGTTATCACATTCCTTGGGGCAGGTATTACCGCCCTGCATATCCGGAAAATCAGAAGTAATGACACAGCAAACATCGAGTAGCAAAAAGGGAGGAAATCAAAATGGCAGCATTACTTTGTGCAAAGAATCTTTGCAAAACATATGTTATTGATAAACGACAGAACAATGTACTTAGAAATGTAAATCTTCAGGTAAATGAAGGAGATATGGTGGCGATCATGGGACCGTCCGGTTCCGGGAAATCAACGCTTTTGTATGCAATATCCGGGATGGATCGTGCAACAGGGGGACAGGTGCTTTTTGAAGGAAAGGATCTGACTACCCTTAGCGAAAAAGAACTGACAAAACTCCGGCTGGATGAAATGGGCTTTATTTTTCAGCAGATGTATATGATGAAAAATCTTACGATCCTGGACAATATTTTACTTCCGGCAGCAGAAAGCAAAAAATCAGATGAAAGCAGGAGCCAGAAGCAAAAAAGAGGCGAGCAGCGGATGCGTAAGCTGGGAATCATTGAGATTGCAGATAATGATGTGAATGAGGTATCCGGTGGACAGCTTCAGAGAGCCTGCATCTGCAGAAGCATGATGAACCAGCCAAGGCTGCTGTTTGCAGATGAGCCTACAGGAGCTTTAAACCGTACCTCCTCCAATGAGGTAATGGATGAGCTGGTAAAGCTGAACCAGGAAGGCACTACCATTGTAATGGTTACACATGATGCAAAGGTTGCAGCCAGATGCAGCAGGATCCTTTATATTGTAGATGGCAATATTAAAGGGGAATATACCCATCCGGAACACATAACCGTCGAAAAGGAAAGGGAACGAGGCTTAAATAACTGGCTGATGGATCTGGGCTGGTAAGCAGATGAACAGGTGCTGTGAATAAAGAAAACAACGGCTATCGATGGCACTGTGAACGGAGTGAACAGCGACTTATTGATAAAAAAGTTCAATAAAGCAGTATACGGTTTTCTGGGCTTTTTGAAGGTTGTCTGGTAGAATAGAACAATAGGACAAAGACGAAGGAGAGAAGCTATGAAAAAGAATGAATATAATCCTATTGGGATTGAAAGCCAGTTAGACTGGCCCAGAATCCGAAAACTGCTGCTTATTGGACTGTTTGCCGGATGCATGGTATTTATCGGCGACTGGATCTTAGGATACGGTGTGAAAGATCCCACACTTACTGGTCTTGAGGGAAAGCTGTCAACCTATACAGGGAAAACAGACAGCACTTATTTCTGGTCTGCTTTACTTGGATTGTTTGGCATCGTGCTGGAAGGCCTTAGCTATTTTGGAATTTACCGGCTGATGGCAGAGAAATCCCCTGCTCATGCACATAAGCTGCGGACAGGGATCATCGGGTATATTGCATTTGGCGCCTGTGGCGTTCATGTGCCCTGTATTATGATTGCATGGCTGTATAATTATCTGATGCAAAAGGCTCCGGCCCTGGCATATGAATGCAGCCTGAAGTTTGCCAAATACTTTTTCCTGCCATCAACCATTTTGTTCCTGATCTTCTGCGTTTATCTGATCGCAGTTCAGATCTTGGCTTTTGCAAAAGGGATGACCCCATATCCAAAATGGTGCTGGATCTTTAACATAGGATTTGGAATGGTAGTCACTATGGCAGTTGCAACACCTTTCCGTGGATATCACTGGGGAAATGCACTGGCAGCCGCCTGGATCAGTGTGGGAAATATCTGGCAGTTCGCAGGACTGCTTATCATGATGAAAAAAGTGAAAAAATAAATATAAAAAGTGGACACCCGGTTTGAGAACGCCGCTTTACAGCAGAGAATTTTTGTGATATGCTCCTTATTGACTTGAAGTCAATAAGGAGTTTTTTGCATATGAAACGAATGAATGATACGAATTTAAGAAAACAGCAGATCCTGGAAGTTGCGGAAAAAGTTTTTCTGGAGAACGGTTATCGCAGGACCAGTATAGAAAAAGTGGCGGAAGCCTGCGGCCTGGTGAAAGGGTCTGTGCTCCATTATTTTGGAAGTAAGGAGAAGCTTTATCAGGCAGTGCTGCAGACCAGGCGGAACCAGACCATAGATTATCTGGAACAGGCCATACTGGATGAAGGAAAAAGCGTTCATGAGATCCTTCAGATAACTCTGCAGATCTGCAAAAAGCAGCTGGCAGGAAACCAGGCATTCAGTAAGGAATACATGGCAGATCCATCCGCAAGACAGTCTTTTGTGGAAATGAGGATACCTGTTTATGAAGGCCTTGCAGTGCTGATGGAAAAGCTGATCCACAGAGGGATGGAAAGCGGTGAGATTCAGGTGCAGGATCCTCATCTGTGTGCAAATGCCATTTCTTTTGCCATATTTGGTATCACAAATACTTCAAGTCCTGCAGAAAATATGGGCAGGGAGATTCAAAGAGTGCTGGAGACTATGCTTGGATTAAGCTTTCAGGAAGAATAACGGAGAGGCGGCAGATCATGACAGAGATACCCAAAGCAGCATTAAAGGAGATCAGAAAGCAGATTTATAAGGACGAATCCGGGGAAGCAGCCAGGGAAAGATATTTATCATTTAGGCAATGGTATGAGAAGCTGGAAAAGGATCAGCCCTTCATAGGCGGGAAGAAGAATTTCCTGTGGGAACAGGTATATACGGCTATTGCCCTGTTTGCATATTATGAAGCCACAGACAGGAAAAAAACGCCGGAAGAAATAGGTGCGCTGTGCACGGAAGCGTTGATGGGAAATAACCGTACCCTTGGTAAATTTATTAACTTTAACTGGAGGTGGGTACAGCGTATGTACGGTCTGATGTACAAGCTGTTAAAAAAGCAGTCAGATGAACACTTGCAGGACGGCAGCTGGAATAATACCTGGGGTGTGGAAGTGAATCCTGAAGGCAGAACAGAAGGAGTAAGCGTGCGCCTTATGGGCTGCCCGGTATATGAATTTGCCAGGAAACATGGCTATGAGAACCTTATGCCGGAATTGTGCAGAAGTGATTATAAGGTATTTGAGCCTTTTCACTGCAGGATGATCCGTTACTATACAGTGGCGAACGGTGATGCTTACTGCGATTTCTGGCAGGTAGGAGATCAGAGTAATGCCTGGAAAAATGCAGACAGATCCAGACTGATCTAAGAGGAGGAATATGCGTATGAAAAGGTCGCGTTTTGATATAGAAAAAGATGGATTTTATGGTACATACTGGAGCTGTACGGAGGGCTCAGACTGCGGAGTGATCGCTGTACTTGGGGATGATCCGGAGGATCATATGGCCCGGGCAGCAGTAAAGTGGCTTCATACACTGGGGCTGAATGTGATGACTATGTCACCAGAAAAGAAAGCCTGCGGATATCACAATTATCCCCTGGAGTATGTGGAAAAGGCGATTCAGTGGTTAAAGTCCCACCATAACCGAAAGATCGGTATTCTTGGGGCTTCCACAACCGGAACCATGGCACTGACTGCAGCTTCATTCTTTTCGGATATTACATTGACTATTGCCATGACTCCCAGTGATTTTGTATGGCAGGGCGTTATGCAGGGAAAAAAGGACGGCTGCAAGGAATGGCCTGTAGAAGGGGAATCTCTTTTTTCTTATAAGGGAAAACCAGTGCCTTGTATGCCATTTCATTACCAGCATCCACAATACTGGAAATTGATCGAAAAAGAATCCAAAGAAACCGGGAATATGCTGGCATCACGAAAGCTGTTTGATGACTCTGAGGCAGCGCATCCCATCACAGATCTGGAGGCCATCAAGGTGGAGAATATCCAGGGAAAGCTGGTGCTTGTGGGAGCAGAGGATGATGCACTTTGGGATACGGCAAAATATATCCGCCGCATGAAGCAGCGCCTGACAGAAAGGCCTCACAGCTGCCAGCTGGAGGCAGTGATCTATGAACATGGAACGCATTTTGCTTTCCCGGAAGGCCTGATCAAGGCAATACTGCCGGTTGGCTCCGGGCTGGTGATCAGACTTGCTTTCACAGCTGCGAAAAAGTACCCTAAAGAATGCCGAAGGACAAGACAGGATATTGAACGGCGTATAGAAGAAAGCGTAGCAGAGTTTAAAAACAGCTAATAGGGAAAACGATGGTTTTCCATAAAGATGCAATGATTTATTTCAGCTTGACGATTTGATAATGAGAGCGGATAATGGTTTATATATTCATTATCATTTAAAATCGGGGGCAAAAATTGGGATTGAGGGAAAAACTGTTTAAAGATATCAAAATTAAATACTGTATCATTGCTGTTTTAAGCAGCACGTTTCTGGCATTTTCACTTCTGACTGTGATCATATCCGGGCAGCTGATCGGGATCATACAGGATTTTGATATAAATAAATTCTGGAGAAAAAAATGTAAGTCCTGCTTGTGAAAAGGAATGAATCAGTGTTAAGATAGACATATCAATCCAAAAAGGAGGAAGGAAACATGGCAAACAAATATGCCGGAACACAGACAGAGAAAAATCTTATGGAGGCTTTTTCGGGAGAGTCTCAGGCAAGAAACAAATATACCTATTTTGCTTCCAAAGCAAAAAAAGAAGGCTTTGAGCAGATCTCATCCCTGTTTCTGAAAACTGCTGATAATGAGAAAGAGCATGCGAAAATGTGGTTTAAGGAATTAAACGGCATTGGAAACACTGCAGAGAATCTGGCAGCAGCTGCAGACGGGGAAAACTACGAATGGACCGATATGTATGAAGGCTTTGCAAAGACAGCGGAAGAGGAAGGATTCCCGGAGCTGGCAGCAAAATTCCGTATGGTAGGTGCCATTGAGAAGAAGCATGAGGAGCGGTACCGTGCACTGCTTCACAATGTAGAGGCACAGGAAGTATTTGCAAAGAGCGAAGTAAAGATTTGGGAATGCCGTAACTGCGGACATATCGTAGTAGGAGAGAAGGCACCGGAGGTATGTCCTGTCTGTGCTCATCCTCAGTCATATTTCGAGATCCACGCAGAGAATTATTGATAAAAAACAAATAAAAATCCGGGTCAGGAGATACCTGAGAGCCGGATTGATGGAAAAGGGTGGTTTAATTACCGCCCTTTTCCTGTCTTAATTTTTCTTTTTCCTGGTTTAAAAGTTCTATGTTAAGGTTCTTTTCCCCGGCGGTCTTGTCTACCCACAGATTCAGGGAATCAATAGCCAGTGAAACCTCGTCCAGCTTCTTGCTGATATAAGCAAAATCATGGATCTCATCATCAGTGATCTTCCCATCTCTGGCGATCTGGATCAGGCGGCTGGTAAGAGGATTGATCTCATTCAGGCTTGCAATGGTTTCCAGGATAATGGTAGAAAGCTCGGAAACCTCGATCTCAGGTACATACCTGTCCCCAATGGTACATTTGTGTGAACAGTAATAGTTGCACAGATCCGGGCGCCTGTAACAGTCTGCCATCTGGACGATATCGTATGGCGTAGGATCCTGCAGTTCATATTCGATTTTTTCAATTCTTGAAGCAGATACCCCGATCATTTTTTTACTGGCCTTTTCACGGGTCAGCCCCTGTTCTTCACGGCATATCTGATAGATTGTTTTATTTTCACGGGTAGATTGTTTTCCCATACTGACTCCTCCCTATATCTCCGAAAACAGAGAAATATGCGCTGTTATTTCAACAAAGCAGATGTATATTTTTGTGCTGTGTTTCATTATACTGGATTTATCAGTTGACAGCAAGGAAATAAAAAAGAAAGAAACGAGGTATGGACGTTATCGAAAGAAGAAGGATGGTACGGATACTGGAAGAAATGAAACAAAACCCGGAATACAGTAGTCGGCTGGGGTTGAAAGACAGATCGGTTTTTAAACCGATGGAATATGAGAGGAAAAAGAAATGATGAACAATGAATGGTTGATCGTAACTGTGGTTGGAGCACTGGTAAGGATGATCTGGTTTGCGTAAGGAATATTTCCCAGTATAAGAATTTATCTCAGTAAAGGGATTTATCTCAGTAAAAGGATTTATTTTAGCAACAGACAGCGATATAATGTATAACAGCAACAGAAAGAAAAAGCAGTTTTACGATAAGGAGAATCACTATGGGATATGATATAGAAAAAGAAAAAAGAGAAGCCATTGAGGCAGGACAGAGAGCATTACATAGCCTTCGGGCAGCACAGGATAATCTGTCAAGCGCAAGGAACTGGGGTATGTGGGATATTTTTAAAGGAGGCTTCTTCACAAGTATGGTGAAGCAGTCCAAGATGCAGCAGGCCAGACAGTGTATGGAACAGGCCAGATATGATCTGGATAATTTCAGCAGAGAACTGAAGGATGTAAGCATGATGTATGATCTGCATCTTGAAACCAGTGATCTTCTAAGCTTTGCAGATGTATTCTTTGATAATGCATTTGTGGATCTGATGGTTCAGGACAGGATCAATAAGGCACGCAGACAGATTGATGAAGCCATCCGCAGGGTGGAAGATGTTTTAAGGCAGCTGCAGAGATATTGATGATATTGAAGGATTTTAAAGGAGTGACACAGAGATGTTGACGTTATTATTTATTTTTTGTATGTTAGGTGTGTTTGGAAAATTATTTTTCTTTGGGCTTAAGGCTGCCTGGGGGATTTCCAAATTCGTACTGAATATTGTATTTCTGCCGATTATCCTGATCGTGATGGTGGCAGGCGGCTTGCTTTCAGTAGCATTCCCGTTGTTACTGATTATCGGGATCATAGGACTGGTTGCATCCAGATAAGTAGTAAAATGAAGAATAAGATGAAATATAAAGAGTAAAATAAAATCATAAGATAGCATAATCCGGAATAATGTGAGAACGTATCGCATTGTTCCGGATTTTTGATGTCAGTGGTTCGGACATATTATTTGCGGTATTGTCGGTATTACAAATAGAAAGTGCTTCTTTTGAATATTTTTATAAAAACGTGAAATACTACCGTAAAAAACATATAAAAACGTGAAAACAAAGAATAAAAAGTGCTTAAAAACGTGAAAATTAAATTGAAAAGAGCAAAAAAAACGTGATATACTAACATCAGGAGGTAACAGACGATGTATTTAAGAAGGAAAATAGACGATTATCTTTTATCATGGAAAAATCGTGAGGATAAGCTTCCACTGATTGTAAAAGGTGCAAGGCAGATTGGAAAAACAGAATCCATTTTTCATTTTGCACAGAATAATTATGAAAACATTGTAAGTATTAATTTTGTACTTGAACCAAAATACAAAACAATATTAAGTGATGGTTATGGGGTTAATGAAATTATAAAAAATATATCTCTGTTGGATCCATCAAAAAAATTTATTCAAGGCAAAACTCTGATTATCTTTGATGAATTGCAGGAATATCCAGATATTGCAACTTCTTTGAAAGCGTTTAAGCTGGATGGCAGATTTGATGTGATATGCAGTGGATCTTTACTTGGAATTAATTACAAGAAAATTCACAGCAACAGTGTTGGATACAAAACAGATTACGAAATGTTTTCCATGGACTTTGAGGAGTTTCTATGGGCAAAGGGATATGCAGAAATGCATATTGACGATCTTTTAACGCATATGCAGGATGGAGTTCCATTTTCTGATACTGAATTAGATGTTTACAAAAAATTGTTTTTGGAATTTTGTGTGTTAGGCGGAATGCCGGCTGTTGTCAAAAAGTATATTGAAACAGACACTTTTTCTGAAACATTGGAAATTCAAAGGCAGATCCAGCTGGATTATGAGGAAGATATTCGGAAATATGCAGAGGGTCTGGATCAGACTAAAATTGTAAGCGTATATCGAAATGTTCCTGCACAGCTTGCAAAAGAAAATAAGAAGTTTCAGTTGAGCAAAATAGACAAAAAGGCCAGAAGCCGGGAATATATGGGCTGCATAACCTGGCTGGAGGATGCGGGAGTGATATCCATATGCTACTGTTTGAATTATCCGGAACTTCCGTTAAAAGGAAATTATGATGAGGCAAAATATAAGATTTATTATCCTGATACAGGTTTGTTGATTGCTTCTTTAGATGAGGAGGCGCAGGAAGATCTGAGAGCGAACAAGAATCTGGGAGTGTATAAAGGGGCTTTATATGAAAATTTTGTAGCGGAGGCCTTTATAAAACAGGGACTGGGACTGTATTATTATAAAAAAGAGAATGCGACTCTGGAAGAAGATTTTTTTGTGCGAACAAAGGATGAACTGGTACCAGTAGAAGTAAAAGCAAACAATAACCGCTCAAAATCCCTGCGAAAGTTAATATCCAGTGATTCGTACAGTGATATTCACTGGGGAATAAAGCTGGCAGACAGCAACATAGGAATTGAAGACGGGATTTGCACATTTCCATATTTCTGCACATTTTTATTGAAGAAATATTTATCAGGGAAATCATGACGGATAAGACAACAGAATATGAGAGAGGCGTCTGTAATTATTTTTTTAGACAGCATAATCCGGAATAATGTGAGAGCATATCGCATTGTTTCGGATTTTCTTATGCATAAAATTTTTTGAAAATAATAGGATCAGGAGGATTCAGACTCGCTGTCGGAAGGAGGATTTGACAGAAGTGTGGAGCCGGAGATAACACAGATGGTTTTATACATGGTAACGATATCAGTTTCTACGGCATCTTTGGCTTCAAGGGCCATGCCATGGTAAATTGCCTCATAAATACGCAGGTGTTTCCGGTATTCGCCCAGCAGATAATTCTCAGAATGGCTCTCCAGGCGGGCACGCTTTGTCAGGGAGAACTGGTATCTGGACAAGTCCTGCATAAGATAGTCATACATATGGATGATGTATTTGTTGTTTGTAGAAGCGACGATCTGCAAATGGAAGATTTTTTCATAATTACGGTATTCTGTGTAATTTCCGCTATGTGTAGCATCATGTATTTTGGAGATTGTCTCTTTAAGAAGCTTCAGATGATAGGGAGAAGCATTCTTTGCTGCCAGATATGCAGCATAGCCTTCCAGACCCATCCGGGCTTCATAAAGGGAAAAATAGTCTTTAACATTCAGGTCACTGACCAGAGCGCTTCGTTTGCCGTCTTTTATCAGCAGTCCATCATCTACAAGCTTGCTGATGGCACTTTTGATAGGGGTACGGCTGATACCAAGACTGTTGGCCAGCTGTATCTCATTGATCTTATCACCAGGGAGCAGAAGACCATGGGAAATCTCATCAGCAATGGACTGATAGATGACTTCCCAGAGGACTGTGAAAGGATTTTGTTTCAGGCGTTCATCAAGTTGTGCTTTTGTAATCATAGATTCAAACCCCTTTCTACCAAGAATTTATAAAATATGACATAAAAAATTATACATAAAACACATTGGAAACACAAGAATAATATAAAAAATGGTGAAAATGCATCAAAAGGGAAACATTTTGTGCTGTTAATAATGCTAAAAAAGAAATGAAAAAGATCAGAAAAGCAGGAGAAAACGTAAAATGTTCCTGATTTGGAACAATAAAAGGGCCTGTATTATAATATGCTCATCAAAACAAAGACAGGAAAGGGGGGATAGGCCATGAAGATCCGTGCAGAGGTTCTGACAGAGGATACAAAAGAGATTCTGACCAAGCTGGGAGTACCGGAAGATGCGGCACAGACTGTGGCAGAGGAACTGGTAAGATCAAATCTGATGGGGGTGGATTCCCATGGGGTATTAAGGATTCCACGGTATGTAAAACAGATTCAGGATGGTTTTATCAAACCGGATGCAAATGTGAAGGTGGTAAAAGAATCACCCAGTACAGCGATCATAGATGCTGACTGTGGCTTTGGACATGTGGCAGCCAGAAAAATGGCACAGGTGGTATGCGAAAAGGCTGCAAAAACCGGAATCGCATGTGCACTCAGTATGAATTCCACACATATTGGAAGAGCCGGGGCATATACAGAATGGATCGCCAGACAGGGAATGATCGGATTTGCAGTAGCAGCCGTGTATACACAGGGACCGCTGGCACCTTATGGGGCAGCAGAGGGAAAACTGGGAACAAATCCTATCAGCTGGGCGGTGCCAAGGTATGGGGCAGATCCAGTGATCATGGATGGCGCAACTACCATTGCTGCAGAAGGAAAACTGAGGGCTTATATACAGAAAGGAATGCAGGTTCCGGAAGGATGGATCCGTGACGGACATGGAAATAATACAACGAATCCAGAAGACTTTTACAAGGAACCAAAAGGAACGATCCTGCCGATCGGCGGCTTAAATGCAGGAGCTGCCAAAGGATCTGCACTTTCGATCATGTGTGACATGTTCAGCATTGCGCTGGCAAATGATGATTATTGGACTGCTTTAAAAGAGGGTGGCAAACTGAAAGCAGAAAACGGATTTTTCCTGATGGCAGTAAATCCGGAGTTCTTCTGTGGCACGCTTGCTTATGAAAAACAGGTAGACAATCATGCAAGATTTATAAAAGATGCCAAACCGGCAGAAGGCTTTGATGAGGTACTTCTTCCAGGGGAATTTGAATTCAGGCAGGCTAAAAAGAAAGAGCAGGAGGGAATTGATCTTCCTGAAGAGACATGGAACGGACTGGTTTCCATTGGACAGAAGCTGGGATGTAAATGGTCAGCCGGGCTGGAAACAGTAAAGGCAAAAGAATTTGTTCAGTTTTAAAAAGAACTTTAAAATGCACAAACTTTATTTATGAAAGGAGATTAAAAATGAGAAAAAAAGGTTTGGTAGCAATTGCAGCAGCGGTAATGATGGCGGTAAGTGCGTTTGCAACACCGGTATTTGCCGACACAGAAGCATTTGATGATTACGATCATCCAAGAGTTGTTGAGGATGGAAAGCTTACCGTTGGCTTTGTACATTCATCCCCGGATTTTGAATCCATTGCCAGATGCTGTCAGCAGGCAGAGATCGAAGCAGCACACAGAGGCTGGGACATTGTGGATGTTGTATACAGCACAGATACAGATTTACGTGACAGTATCCTGAACCTGATCAACCAGGATGTAGATGCGATCGTACTTTTCAGCCTTGAATCGATGGATTCAAAAGCAGATCTGGTAGCTCAGGCCCGTCAGGCAGGAATTGGTGTATACAACCTGGACAATACTATTGTTGATGGTTCTATCGGAAATGTTACCATGCCGAATGCAGTTGCAGCAAGTGAGCTGATCTACAAGATCGGTGAAGATCATGGCTGGACAGATAACATTGGTGTAATCACAAAAAGATCCATTCGTGTACATATCGAAAGAACAGATCCGATCAAAGCAATCTGTGGTGTTTATGATAACATGAACATCCTTGATGAGCAGGATATCCAGGCATCCAGTGCAACACCTGTACAGGCAGCAACCGATTATACAAAGGCATGGCTGACCAAATACGGCGATGAGATGAGGGCCGATCATTTGAGTGAGTCAAGTGTATTGGAAGTCAGGGGCCTGACGAAAAAATTTGCAGGCACGATAGCAAATAATAATATTAACCTGACGATCGGAAAAAAAGAAATACATGCTCTGTGCGGTGAAAACGGCGCAGGAAAAAGTACATTCTGTAAAATGCTTACAGGAGTATACCATCCTACCAGTGGTGAAATATTGATGCATGGAAAAAAGACGAATTTCCAGTCGCCATCAGATTCCATGAAGGCTGGGATCGGAATGGTATATCAGGAAAGAAACCTGGTTGGCCATTTGACTGGCGCCCAGAATGTTTGCCTGGGATATGAGCCGGTAAAAGGCGGCCGGGTGGATGAAAAAGAGATTACTGCAAAAGCGGAGGAGATCCGAAAGAAGCTGGGAATTGATATTCCTTTGGATGTTCCTGTAGACACATTGGGAGCAGGGGCACAGCAGATCATTGAGATCATGAGGGCTTTTTATAATAATCCAAGCGTACTGATCCTGGATGAGCCTACTGCATCTCTGGGAGAAGGTGAGATTCGGCCTTTCCTTGATTTTGTTATTGATTTACGTGACCAGATGGGAATTTCCGTGATTTTTATTTCCCATAAGATAGAAGAAGTATTTGCAATTGCAGATTATATAACTGTATTTACAGAAGGTAATTCTGTATTAACATCAAGAACCCAGGATATTACGCAGAAAGAGTGCATTAATGCAATGATGCGTGCAGATAGAATACAAGAAATTTCTGTAACTGAAAAAGATTTTTCAAAGCTTCCAGTGCTTCTTTCTGTTAAAAGTGTAAGCTATGGCGGTAAAAAATACAATGTGCCTTTTGAAGTCCATGCAGGAGAGGCTGTAGGATTTTACGGGCTGGTAGGCTCCGGGCGTACAGAGACAATGGAAGCTTTAGGCGGGATCCGGCAGGCTGATGAACTTGATTTTACCTTTAACGGAGAAACAATACATAAAACCAGTTCTATTGAAATGGTGCAGAAGGGATATATCCTTACTCCTGAAAAAAGAGCGTTCGGTGCTTTTAAGGGACTGTCATTAGAGGATAATATCTGCAGTCTTTTCCTGAACAGGCTGTCTGGAAAAATGGGATTTTTTGACCATGGACGAGCTAAGAAATTCAGCCTGGAGGTATTGAAAAAGAACAAGGTAAAATATTCAAATCCAGGACAGAACATTGCAGAACTTAGTGGAGGAAACATCCAGAAGATTATTATCGGAAGATCCATAGAGATGGAAAATCTGAAGCTTCTGGTGCTGGATGAGCCTACTGCAGGTATGGATCTTGGAGCGAAAAGTGAAGTATATGTAAAAATCAGAAATATTGTAGATCAGGAAAAGCAGGGAGTTGTATTTATTTCTTCAGAACTGGATGAGCTGATCACAGTATGCGATAAGATCTATATTTTCCATGAGGGAAATATTTCAGGATCATTTTTAAGAAAAGAGTTTGTGAAAGCAGAATTGTTAAGTGCAGCAGTGGGGCAGAAAGTAGGTGTGAAAAATGGGTGAAAAGAAAACCGCAGTTCATGCAGGAAATAAAGGTCTTACCAGGTATCTGCTTCTTTTTGCAGTTGTGGTTGTATCTATCATATTTGGAATCCTGCAGCCAAAGTTTTTCTCTGTAAGGAACTGGATGAACATTGTGAGCAGTACCAGTCTTGTAGGAATCATGGCGGTTGGTATGACTATCGTTATGTCAACCAATGAAATGGAGCTGGCTACAGGCTGTGAGGCTACCATTGCAGCGGCAGTAGCAGGAAGACTTCTGCTGGACGGAACTTTCCCAAGCTATATCCTGGCAGTGATCATAGGACTTGCAGTTTCCGTTTGCGTAGGCCTTTTAAATTCCTTTTTTGTATTAAAGCTGTCTGTGCCATCCTTTATTGAAACGATCGCAGTGACAACATTAATTGACGGATTTATTTCCCTTGCAACGAATAACTCTTATATGTTCTCAAATAAATGGCCGTCCTCTTATGCATTCCTTGGACAGACCAGGGTAGCAGGGATCATCCCTGTACCGGCGATCATTTTTGTTGCGATTGTAATCGTGATGATCTTTGTTATGGATCATACAAAGCTTGGAAGATATATCGGATCTGTAGGAGCCAATCCTACTGCATGTACAAATGTGGGAATCAATAATAAGAAAATAAAAATGATCTGTTTCCTTTTGTGTGCACTGCTGTGCGGTATTGACGGAATCCTTACTTCTTCCCAGGTATTAAGTGTCAGCCCTACTTTGGGACAGGATGTGCTGATGGATGCCATGGCTGCAACCATGATGGGTGCAACCTTCCTGCGGGTAGGACGGTATAATATTCAGGGAACTGTAGTTGCGGCCCTTTTGCTTACTGTAATCCAGAACGGTATTACAAGTGTGGGGGCACCAAACTTTGTGGAAGACATTGTCACAGGAACCATTCTGATCATTTCCATTGGTGTTATTGCAATGACAAGAAAAGAGGGGCTTCCCAGTGTAACATTTAATGAATGAGGATAAAGACTATGGAAAATAAACAGGCGACAAAGAAATTGGCATATAAAAATATTCTGGTCAAATACTGGCTTGCATTTTTTATGGTTGCAATTTTTATACTTTTTACAGCGATTCAGCCCTCATTTGCAGGAATCAGTAATATCATCACCATTCTGAATACCGGCTGTATTTACGGTATTGTAAGTATGGGACTGAATATTGTTATGTGTACAGGAGAAATTGATTTTGCAGTAGGAGCGGAGCTGACGCTTTCTGCAGTAGCGGTTGCAAAGCTTTGTTCTACGTTTACATTTGGAAATGCTTATGTGGCAGCAGTGATCCTGTCACTGATCGTGGCGATCGTATTTGGAGTCGTGAATGTATTTCTGAATGTGCATGTAGGCATTCCGGCATTTATTGCAACAATGGGAACTTCACTGGTAGCAACCGGTATCTGCAAGTACCTTACAAACAGCGGATCCATTTATTCCAGCACATGGCCAAAAGAATTTATCTGGCTGGGACAGGGATATTTGTTTAATACGATCCCTATTTCAACGGTTTGTCTGATCATCATTGTAATCATTATGTGGGTATATACAGAGAAGACAAAGGGCGGAAAACTGCTGTTTGGAGATAATTCTATGTTGAATGGACTGACTGCTATTATGGTAGGTGCAACCTTCTTCCATATTGGTATTTACAATATTCCTGGAACAGTACTTGCATCCATTCTTGTGTGCATGATCGAAAACGGAATGGTTATGCTGGGAGCACCTAACTTTGCCAAATATCTGGTAAAAAGTGCGATCCTTCTTGCTGCTGTGACGATTGTAACAGTTATCAAGAAACGCCAGATGAAGTCCATCGGATAAAAAACAGATAAGCAAAAACATAAAAAACAGGCAAGTAAAAGCATAAAAGTGGGTAAGTAAAAACATAAAACAGGCAAGCAAAAACATATAGAATAAAAAGATCAGAACATGTAAAATAAACAGGAAAGGAAGATATAAAATGAAAAAATTATCAGGTGTTGTAATCCCTCTTGTAACCCCTCTTACTGAGGATGACCATATTGACAGGGAGTCTTTGGAAAAACTGACAGACTATTGTATTGACGGAGGAATGACCTGTCTGTATCCCTGCGGAACTACCGGTGAGATGATGTACCTGACTGTAGAGGAAAGAAAACAGGTAGCAGAGATCGTAGTGAAACAGGCTGCTGGAAGAGTACCGGTATTTGTACATGTTGGCGCATGGAATCAGAAGGATACCATAGAACTGGCACAGCATGCAGCTAAGATCGGTGCTGACGGAATCGGAGTTGTAACACCTTCCTTTTATGCCATCAGTGACCGTGGGCTGGTAAATTATTATAAAGCAGTCGCATGCAGCGTTCCGGCTGATTTCCCTGTATATATGTATGGTATCAAGCAGAATGCAATTAATGACCTGAACAAAAATGTATGCCAGCAGGTGGCAGAAGCATGCCCTAACGTAGTAGGAGTAAAATACAGTTTCCCGGATATGACAAGACTTCAGGAACTGATGACAGTTATGGATGGAAAATTTGAAGTTCTGGTAGGCCCGGATCATCTTTTTGAAGCTGTTTGTGCAGTAGGAGGAAAAGGTGTTGTATCCGGAAATGCAATGTGTATCAGGGAGCATTATGCAGCACTCTGGAAAGCTATCCAGGATTCAGATTATGAGCTTGCTACAAAGCTTCAGAGACGTACAAATACATTAAATTCCGTAATGTGTGCCATCAACAATATTGCTGCATATAAAGTGATCCTGAAACGGGAAGGCATCCTTGCAACTACAAAAATGAGAAGACCGATGGAAAACCTTACAGAGGAGCAGGAAAAAGATCTGCTGGATACACTGGATAAAATGAAATTCCATGAGGTTCTGATCTGATCTAAAGAATCTTTCGGGAGGAAAAGTGAATGAGAATTATAGATGCTCATGCACATGTATATGATAAAATTGCCGGAATCACACAGCATGCACCTATTGCATCTGAGAAAAACGGAAGGGTGAAGATCGGTACACAGCTGAAACAGTTTATACCACCGTCTTTTGAAAATTCCAACAGTACCATTGAAACCTTGATCGCATATATGGACTGGGCAGGGATTGAGAAAGCAGTGCTGATGTCAAATCCTTTGTACGGATATACCAATGAGTACTTCCTGCGTTGTGTAGAGAAGTATCCGGATCGGCTGAAAGCAGTCACTGCAGTCAACTTCATTGAAGGGAAAAAAGCTGCAGAGGAGCTTGCTCATCTGTATGATACCACACCGCTTTTCGGGTTTAAGATCGAGGCAGACAGCACATTCCAGTGTGCACCGGGGAAAAGGATGACAGATGAAGAATATATGCCTGTGTGGGACTGCGTAAATCAGTATCATCAGACGGCATTTCTGCATTTATTCACAGATCAGCAGATTGCAGATCTGGCTGTACTTCTGGAGCGATACCCCAAAATCACCTTTGTGGCATGCCATCTGGGAGCAGACGGGTGTTTTGCGCCACAGGCTGATAAAAAGAACTTTGATTTTATACTGGAACTGGCAAAAAAATATAAAAAGCTGTATTTTGATACATCTTATGTACCTGCATTTTTCCAGGAAGAATAT
The DNA here is from genome assembly GCA_900316115.1 of uncultured Eubacteriales bacterium. Taxonomy (GTDB): domain Bacteria; phylum Bacillota; class Clostridia; order Lachnospirales; family Lachnospiraceae; genus Blautia_A. Next base: position 13,566 of record ONBN01000007.1, on the reverse strand, counting down.
CCTTTCCCCTCTTCTGTGAAGCTTATAGAAAAGGCATATCAGACTGTAGGCGCAGAGAGGATCATGTGGGGAACAGATTATCCGGGAATGCTTAATAAAGCGACTATCTTTCAGCTGATCGATTTTGTAAAAGTACATTGCAGCATACCGGAAAAGGACATGGAACTGATCATGGCAGGAAATGCAACAAGACTGTTTTTTTAAGAGAAATATACAGACTGAGAGAGAATATATAGATTAGGAGGAAGTATGCAGATCAGGAAGATTTATGATTTAAGTGCAGTTTTAAACGATCATACGCCTGTGTGGCCTGGAGATAATCATTTCCATTTTGAACCCAGGGTAGCGATAAAGGATGGAGCAATCTGTAATTCCTCTTCTTTTTCCTGTACAGTGCATCTGGCTACCCACGCAGATGCACCCAGGCATTATGTGGATCAGGGAAAGGATCTGGCCAGTGTGGATGTCCTGCGGTTTATTGGCCCTGCAAAGGTGAGACAGGTTCTGACAGAGGACTGGATGATCACAGCAAAGGATCTTCAGAAGTTGGATATTGAAGAGGGAGACAGGCTGCTTTTAAAAACAGGAAATAAAGGCTTTATGAAGGACGGCGTTTTTCACAGGGAGTTTTACTGTTTTGACTTATGCGGAGCAGAGTATCTGGTAAAAAAGAAGATCCGCTGTATAGGAATCGATTATGTTTCCGTGGAGAAGTTTGGAACAGAAAACGGTGAGGTTCACAGGGCACTTCTTGAAAATGAAATGGGTATCCTGGAAGGGCTGGATCTTGATATGGTTCCTGAGGGAGATTATTTCTTATCAGCCCTGCCCTTGAAGATGGAAGGCTCTGACGGTTCTCCGGTAAGAGCTGTGTTGTTGGAAATAGATTGACAGGAGGAAAGGATTATGGGAAAAGTACTTGTTTCTGCCTCTCATTTTGATACATTATGTCAACGGGCATGAAGTGATCTTTGACCCGACCCGTGAGTTCCCGGCATATAGTTGTGAAGAACTGGTATCTGTTCTTCCAGATGTGGATGCTGCCATTATCGGTATGGATGATTACCGGGATGAGCGGGTTTACCAGGCAGGGAAAAAGCTGAAATGTGTGTGCAAGTTTGGGGTAGGTGTGGATAATATCGATCTTGAAATGGCAAAGCGTTACGGAGTAGCTGCCTGCAATTGCCCAGGGCAGAATTCCAATGCGGTAGCAGAGTTGACAGTAGGTTATATGATCGGTGTATTAAGGCATATGATCCCACTGCAGAAGGCCATGGAAAAAAGCACCTGGACAAGAATGCTTGGAGAAGAACTGGAAGGGAAAACCATCGGGCTTATAGGCTTTGGTGCGATTGCCAGACTGGTGGCAGAAAAGTTGCAGAATTTTCAGGTAAAGATCCTGGCTTACGACCTGTATCCCAACATGGAAGCTGCTCAGAAACTGGGTGTAACCATGACGGATCCGGACAGGGCGCTTGAAGAAAGCGATATTCTCAGCCTTCATGTACCAGCAGTCAGTGATAATTACCACATGATCAACAAAAACACGATTGCTAAGATGAAGGATCAGGTCTACATCATTAATGCAGCCAGAGGAGCACTGATCGATCTGGATGACCTGGCAGAAGCGATACAAAGCGGAAAGGTTGCAGGTGCAGCACTGGATGCTTTTGAAACAGAGCCACTTCCTGCTGATTCACCGATCCTGCAGTGCGAGAATGTGATCCTCGCACCTCATACAGGTGCAGAAACAAAGGAAGCTTACGATAAGGTAAGCTATACAGCTGCATTGAATGTAATAGATGTACTGGCAGGGAAAAAAGCCAGGTATCAGTGTAATTAGGCGATTAAGCATTAAGCTGGCTAAGTTAATTAACAAAAAAGTTTTTCTCCACATCAGGTGCAAGACATGCTAAAATATTGTTAGATAATATGAGAGCACCTGAGGGAGGAAATATTAATATGAGAGTGATTGATCTGACACATACGATCCGGCCGAACATGCCGGTTTATCCGGGGACAGAGCCGCCCCAGTTTCTGCCTGCAAACAGTTATGAAAAGGATGGATTTAAAGAAACAAAGCTGTGTATGTTTACCCATACAGGGACGCACATGGATCCACCGGCTCATCTGTATGCAGGAAGGACCACGCTGGATCAGTTTCCGGCAGAGCAGTTTATTGGAAAAGCACTGGTGATCGACTGCTGTGGCCTGAATGAAGGGGAGCCTATCACAATGGCGCAGATCATGAAATATGGAGAAAAGAGCGCACAGGCTGATTTTCTCCTTTTTTATCTTGGATGGGATAAGCGCTGGGGAACAGACAGCTACTTTGGGGATTACCCCTGTCTGGACGAGCAGGTGATGCAGTATATCCTTGATGGCGATTATAAAGGGATCGGATTTGATGTGATCGGCCTGGACCCTATCGCAGATGAGAATCTGACAAGGCACAAACAGCTTTTTAAAGAAAAAGAGATCGTAAATATTGAAAATCTGAAAAATCTGGAACTCTGTGGGGATGATCTGTTCTGGTTCAGTTGTTTTCCTCTTAAACTGGAAAACTGTGACGGATCTCCCATCCGGGCAGTTGCATGGTGGGAAAAATAATGGATCAGTAAATGCTTAGAGCAAAATATTAACTGGCAGTAAATGATCTGTGCAGCAAACCTGGCAGCAGAGTGATATAATAGACTGCAAATGAGACTGGAAGAGAGGGATTTGGCAGATGAAATATTTGATCATAGGAGCTGGCGGTACCGGCGGGGTTCTTGGATACTATATGACAAAGGCAGGGAAGGATGTTACCTTGATTGCCAGAGGAGCGCATCTGCAGGCAATGCAGGAAAATGGTCTGACTTTAGAGAAAATGTGGGATGGATCAGCAGAGAATCAGCCGGTAAAAGCTACAGATATGGAGCATTATACAGATACACCAGATGTGATTCTGGTATGCGTAAAAGGATATTCTCTGGAAAGTACAGTTCCCTTTATCCAACGGGTGTCGGATAAGTCTACGATCGTGATTCCGATCCTGAATATTTACGGAACTGGGGCAAAGCTTCAGGAAATGCTTCCAGATCAGCTGGTAACAGATGGCTGTATTTACGTTTCTGCAAATATCCAAAGACCGGGAGTTCTGCTTCAGCACGGACAGATTCTGCGTGTGGTGTTTGGTGTAAGGGAAAAGCATCAGTATACGCCGGTATTGGAGGAAGTTCAGAAAGACTTTGAGGACTGCGAGATCCAGGGGATCCTGTCTGCAAATATCCAGAGAGACGCACTGGAAAAGTTTTCTTATGTATCACCTATCGGCGCAGCAGGTTTGTATTATGATGCAACTGCCGCTGATTTCCAGAGAGAAGGGGAGCAGCGGGAAATGTTCAAGGCAATGATCCGTGAGATCGAGGCACTGGCAAAAGCCATGGGTATTCCGTTTGAACAGGATATGGTGCAGGTTAATCTGCATATCCTGTCCGGGCTTGCGCCGGAGGCAACTACTTCCATGCAGCGGGATATCATGGCTGGCAAAGCGTCAGAGATCCAGGGGCTTGTCTATGATGTAGTGAAAATGGGAGAGACGTGGGGCGTGTCCATGCCTGCTTATACAAAAGCAGCAGAATATCTGCAGAAAAAAGGCCTGTAATAACTTTAGTAGACCGGCAAAAGCAAAGAGTATATATGCAAAAATGCACATATGCTCTTTTTTGTGCACATAGGGAAATCTGTTTATTGAAAATGGAAAATCTGTGCAATAGAATATAGAACAACGAGTGCAGAAATAATAAAAATCAAATGCCCCTCTGGCTCGGAGGAAAATAAAACGAAAAACAAAAAGGAGGAAACACAGGTCATGAAAGAAGTAAAATCGCCGAAAAAGCCGTTGCTGTATTATTACGGGATCGTCATACTTGTACTGTTTCTTTTTAATCTGTTTGTTTCACCGGTTCTTATGGAACATCAGGTGAAAGAAGTAGATTACGGAACATTCATGGACATGATCGATGATGGCAAGATCGGTAAAGTAGAAATTGAAGATAACCAGATCGTATTTACAAATAAGGATGAGAGTAAGGTTTATAAAACAGGCGTTATGGAGGATCCTACACTGACAGAGCGCCTTCATAAAAGCGGGGCAGAATTTACAAAAGAGATCGACACCACCATGTCTCCGCTGATGAGTACCCTGCTTACCGTGATCCTTCCCCTTTTGATCTTTGTTTTGCTTGGACAGTATATGAGCAAAAAACTGATCGAGCAGGCAGGAGGCAAAAATTCATTAAGCTTTGGAATGGGCAAAAGCAATGCCAAAGTATATGTGCAGTCCACAGAAGGAATCCATTTCAGTGATGTGGCAGGTGAGGATGAGGCAAAAGAGAATCTGGCTGAGATCGTAGATTATCTTCATAATCCTGCAAAATACACCCAGGTAGGTGCTGCAATGCCGAAAGGCGTTCTGCTTGTAGGCCCTCCGGGAACAGGTAAAACCATGCTGGCCAAGGCTGTGGCAGGAGAAGCCAATGTGCCGTTTTTCTCCATGTCCGGTTCTGAATTCGTGGAAATGTTTGTAGGTATGGGCGCTTCCAAAGTACGTGCCCTGTTTAAGCAGGCAAAGGAAAAAGCTCCGTGTATTGTATTTATTGATGAGATCGATGCTATTGGTAAAAAGCGTGACGGTCAGGTTGGTGGAAATGATGAGCGTGAACAGACCCTGAACCAGCTGCTTACAGAGATGGATGGCTTTGAAGGAAATAACGGTGTGATCATCCTGGCAGCAACCAACCGTCCGGAATCCCTGGATCCTGCACTGACCCGTCCGGGACGTTTTGACAGAAGAGTGCCGGTAGAACTTCCGGATCTTCAGGGAAGGGAAGCAATCCTGAAGGTTCACGCAAGAAAAATCCATGCATCTGATGATGTGGATTTCCATACCATTGCAAGAATGGCATAAAATACAGTGCTTTCCGATCATGAAAAGAAAGTGGTTTCCTATCACGAGATCGGCCATGCCCTTGTGGCTGCCCTTCAGACGAACTCAGCACCAGTACAGAAGATCACCATTATCCCAAGGACATCCGGTGCTCTTGGCTATACCATGCAGGTGGAGCAGGGGGATAAATATCTTCTGACAAAGAATGAGATTTTGAATAAAATTGCTACCTTTACCGGTGGACGTGCCGCTGAAGAGGTAGTATTTGGAGAGATCACCACAGGTGCATCCAATGATATTGAACAGGCTACCAAGCTGGCAAGAGCCATGATCACCCGCTATGGAATGAGTGAGGAATTTGACATGGTTGCAATGGAAACTGTAAACAACCAGTATCTGGGTGGCGATACCTCCCTTGCATGCTCTGCGGATACCCAGAAAGAGATCGACCGTAAGGTAGTGGAGCTTGTGAAGGAAGAACATGAGAAGCGAAAAAGCTTCTGGAGGACAACCGGGAGAAGCTGGATCAGCTGGCAAAGGTTCTTTACGAAAAAGAAACCATTACAGGAGATGAGTTTATGCAGATCCTGAATGAAGAAGGAGGCGGACAGAAATGAGAAGACGTTCTGGTTTTGGATGGCTGGAATTTATCGAAGGACTTCTTTTGATCCTTCTGGGGATCTTTACCTGTGTGCGTCCCGGAAGCATTCTGGAAGGTTTTGTGGTTCTGTACGGACTTCTGGCTGTGGTAACAGGTATTGGAGATATTGTTTTCTATGTAAAGATGGAGCGGCATATGGGCTTTGGCCCCTCTATATCCCTGATCGCAGGACTTTTAAGTGTTATGGCAGGATTTATGCTTCTGGTACATCCGGACGCAGGGAAATGGATTATTGCGCTTCTGGTGCCGATCTGGTTTATCGCACATTGCATTACTGGCAGTGCTGATGATCGTAAATCCGGGATTTTCCGTATTTTCCATTGGCGTGCTTATGGGTGTGTATATGCTGCTTCTGGGCATTGACTGTCTGGTAACTGCATTTTCAGATATTGGAGGCGGCTGGTGATTGTGTTATAATGCTTCTCTGGTAATGAGAGACTGAATGAAAAGAAAGCAGGTAGACATAAAATGAGTGACTTACGTGGGAGATATGAATTTCGCAGCATTCGTCCGGAAGAAGGAGAAGAGGCAGCTGATATTGAACTGATCTGTTTTCCTCCAAACGAGGCGTGCAGCAGAGAAGCAACTACTGAAAGGGCAAAAAAGGCGCCGGAATTTTTTATTGTGGCAAAAGATAAGGAAACTGGAAAAATAGCCGGTTCGCTTACAGGGCTGGCGACAGCAGAGAATGCATTCAGGGATGAATTCTTTGTTAATGCAGACCTGAATGACCCGAAAGGGAAAAACATTATGCTGCTCAGCTTGTGTGTGCGTCCGGAATACAGAGGGCAGGGTCTGGCCAGAGAGCTTATGACGGAATATATCCGCAGGGAAAAGGCCAACGGCCGCAGCCGTCTTTACCTTACCTGCCTTGACGATAAGGTAAAGATGTACAGCAAAATGGGCTATAAAGACCTGGGTATTTCCGGCTCCGTGTGGGGCGGACAGACCTGGCATGATATGTCCTATGATATAAAAAGCTGATACATGGTTTCCAGGCAGATCTGTGCATGAAGGAAGAAGCGTTCCGGGTCAATGTATTCATCACAGCCATGTGCATGGTTGGAGGGATCACCGGGGAACGTAGGGCCAAAAGCAACGGCACGGCCATCTGCGTGGCGGGCATAGGTTGCCCCTCCTGTGGAGTAAATATTACAGGGCTTGCCTGTTACCTGTGAATAGGCATTTTTTAAAGTATGGATCAAAGGCCTGTCTTCAGGCACATAAAGAGGATCACTGTGACTTAGTTCTTTTACCCTTACAAGGTAAAGAGCTGTAGCTGCAGTGATTTTTTTATGAGAAAATCTCTGGTGCAGGTTCTGGGATAACGGATGTCCACAGAAGCGCAGCCTGTATGTTCGTTTACAGATAAAAGCCCCAGATTCAGGGTAAGGGGATCTGTTTCCGTTTCCGGTGACTGGATTCCAAGAGAGCTGCCGTTATATTCCATGCCAATGCAAGCATACAGGAAAGCAAAAAGAGGTCCCAACTGCTGAATAGGCAGGGTTTTCCCAAGAAGAGTGACCAACATGCTGATGCTGTTGCGGCCAAGCCAGGGACTGGCTCCGTGGGCTGCACATCCATTGGCTGTAATGGTAAGAAGCCCTTCCTGCATATCAAAAGAAAAAATGTGAGGATCAGCCGCTGCCTGCAGCTTTTCCAGAAGCTTTGGTGAGCATTGCAGGGCAGCCTGTGCTTTTGCCGGAACGGAATTAATGGCAGTACCTGCAGAAAAAGAACGGATACAGCAGTTCCGGGTATTTTCTGCTTCAAAGGACAGACGAAGGATCCCTTTTTCGGAATTACAGATCCCGTAATCGCAGTCCGGGGTAAAGCCCATAAGCGGATAGCCGCAGTGCTGGTAATAAATATCCAGGTCATTGCTCCCAATCTCTTCACCGCAGCCAAAAACCGCACGCAGTACATGGTTTCCCTGTATGTCATGATCTTTTAATGCTTTCAGGCCATAGAGAACTGCAAGGGCGGCACCTTTATTATCAGCAGTGCCTCTGCCGTACCAAAGCCCCTGACGAATCTGCAGGGAAAAAGGTGGTGTGCTCCAGCCTTCGCCAGGAGAGACCACATCCAGATGAGTGAGGATGTCTACCGGCTCTCCGGTGTTCCCATAGCTGGCATGGCCTGCGTAGTTATCTACATTTAAAGTTTCAAGTCCAAGGCGGTCTGCTGTATCAAGGACAAATGCCAGGGCATCTGCACAGGCAGTGCCAAAAGGCTTTCCAGGCAGTGGCGCACGGCAGACAGAGGGGATTTCTACCAACTTTTCCAGATCTGAAAGGATCAGTTTTTTATAATCTAAAATATGATATCCGAAGTTCATAATGTCTCCTTGATCTTTTACCTAAGGGGGTCTTACGTCTGTACATCTGCGTAGGCAGACATATATGGAATCAGACGCAGGATCCCTGGTTTCGTGATAATGTGGCTTTAGTATGTGGGAAAAGTTAGAAACAGTCAATATGGAAAGATGTAATATCTTTAATTTGTGAATTAGTGACGAAAAATAGTGGCAAAATATTGTTAAAAATGCCATTGCCTAAATATTCAGAAAATACTTTACAGCTGGTCATATCAGTGATGTGATTAGTGCACAGGCAGCAAATGACGAACATAAAACATACATGAGAACATGTATGATAAATAGATAATAACCCAAGATACTTAAAAATAAAACGGATATATCTGCTTACGCAGACATTACCATAAGGAGGAGAGAGATGGATAAAAGAACACGGGTTTTGAATGCAATGAACAAAAAAGAAGTGGATCATGTGCCGGTTGGCTTCTGGTTCCATTTCAGCGGAGAGGAAGCAGAAGGTGATGCCTGCATACAGGCCCATCTGAAGTATTATCGTGAAACAGACATGGACTTTGTAAAGATCATGTGTGATGGATATTTCCCATATCCGTTACCGGAAATCCGTACAGTGGAGGACTGGAAGAAGCTTGAGCCATTAACTGCAGACCACCCGTTTATCCGGGGACAGGTAGAGCGTGCAAAAGCCATTGTAGAAGACATCGGGAAAGAGAGATGTGTATTTTACAATGTATTTGCTCCATTCTCATCCATCCGTTTTGGGACCAAAGAGATCGGTTATTCTGACAAGGATGTGATGGATTTCATCCGCCAGGACAAAAATGCTGTAATGCATGCCCTGGATGTGATCGCACAGTCCAATGCACTTCTGGCAGAGCTTCTTATTACAGAAGCTGGCTGTGACGGCATTTACTATTGTGTACAGGGTGGTGAATTTGACCGGTTCACAGAGGAAGAATACAGAAAGATCATCCGTCCAAGTGATCTGTACGTTCTGGAGCATGCAAACCGTTATTCCGATAACAATATGATCCATATGTGTGGCTTTGACGGTATCACAAACCGGCTGGATCTGTGGAAGGATTACCCGGCAAAGGTAGTGAACTGGGCAGTACATGTAGAGGGAATGAGCCTGGAGGAAGGCAGATTCTTTATTAACGGCAGGACTGCACTGGCAGGATTTGAAACCCACTGGGATGAACACACACAGCAGGGCATTATCTATACAGGAACAAAAGAAGAACTTCAGCAGTATACGAAAGATATGATTTTAAATTATGGAAAGATCGGCCTGATGCTTGGCGGCGACTGTACCGTAGATGCAAAGATCGACTGGGAAAGACTTCGCTGGGTAGTAGAGGCTGCAAGAATGGTATAAGGCAGGGAGATATATGGAAGAAAGATGGGGATTTACAAAGACAAAAAAAGAAAATCTTTCAGATAAAATCCATGACAGAATATTGGAAATGATCATTCAGAATCCATCTGAAGAAGAGCAGGTGCTTACAGAAAACAAGCTGGTAGAGATGTTCGGGGTAAGCAAGGCTCCGGTACGGGAAGCGCTGATCAAGATGTGCAGTGAAGGGATCGTGAAAAGCGTTCCCAGATATGGATATGTGGTGATCCACATGACAGAAAAGGACGCACAGGAAGTGATCAGCATGCGTATCCTTCTGGAAACCCAGGCCCTTCGGGAAACCATGCCAGGGCTTAATGATTCCATGCTGTATGACCTGAAAGCGCAGATCAGCAAAACCACTTCAAAGCAGAACCGGAGTATCTGGGATGTATGGGATGAGAATAAGGAGTTCCATCTGATGCTGGCATCATTTTCCGGGAATAAAGTGCTGATGCGTTTTTTGAAGGAATGCATGGGCATGGAAAAAAGGATCTACGCACAGCGTATGTGGAAAGCGAATAACCGGATGGATGCACCGGCAGATGGAGTTGCCCATATGGCGATCTGCAGCAAGCTTGCAGACAGAGATCTGGAAGGGGCAATACGGCTTCTGGAGGACGATATCCGTGGTGTCCGGTAAACGGGACAGCAAAAAAAGTGCCGAAACAGGCAGCGAATAAGCAGAAAAACAAACAGTAACGCAGACAGGAGGAAGACAGAATATGTTTGGAAATATTTATAAGGCAGATGCAGGCAGATATTCAGAGATGAAATATAACCATTGTGGAAAAAGCGGTTTGAAATTACCGGAGGTATCTCTGGGACTGTGGCATAATTTCGGTGATACAGCAAGCTACGAAAATATGACCAGCTGTGTTTTACAGCTTTTGATCATGGAATCACCCAGTTTGACCTTGCCAACAATTACGGGCCGGAGCCTGGAGCAGCAGAAATCAATTTCGGAAGGATCATGAAGGAGTATCTGTATCCTTACAGAGATGAGCTGATCATCACTACAAAAGCCGGTTACGTAATGTGGGACGGCCCTTACGGCGACTGGGGAAGCAGGAAATACCTTCTTGCCAGCCTGGATCAGAGCCTGAAGCGTATGGGTCTGGAATATGTAGATATTTTCTATCATCACAGAATGGATCCGGAAACACCTCTGGAAGAGACTATGGGCGCACTGGATCAGGCAGTAAAAAGCGGAAAAGCCCTTTATGCAGGCTTATCCAACTATGATGGGGAAACCTTAAGAAAAGCAACGGCTATCCTGGAAGATCTTCATTGTCCATTTGTGATCAATCAGAACCGTTATTCCATTTATGACAGAACCATTGAAAAGAACGGATTAAAAGAGACTGCTGTTGAACTGGGCAAAGGTATTATCACATTCAGCCCGCTGGCACAGGGACTTCTTACAGACCGTTATCTGAACGGGATTCCTGCTGACAGCCGTGTGAAAACAGACGGCAGATTCTTAAATGAATCCCGTGTGACACCAGAGAAGATCCAGATGAGCAGACAGTTAAACGAACTGGCAAAAGAGCGTGGAGAAACACTGGCACAGATGGCCCTGGCATGGATCCTGAAGGATGGCGCAGTAACAAGCGTTCTTATCGGAGCATCCAGACCGCAGCAGATCCTGGACAATATCGGAGTGATCAAACGTGCTCCGTTTACAAAAGAAGAACTGAAACGGATTGACGAGATTACAGAAGGAAAATAAGCCTATGAAAAGGATATTCAGGGTAAAGGGAAAGCCTTATTTTACCATTGGGGCGCAGGTGAGAAATTCCAGTTCCCTTTCCAGGGAGATCATGGAAAAGAACTGGCAGGCTGCCGAAAAAATAGGGCTTGATACACTGGCTGCTTCCGTTCACTGGAGCACCCTGGAGCCGGAGGAAGGGCGTTTTGACTACAGTCAGGTGCAGATGCTTCTTGATGGAGCGAAAGCCCATGGAAAGCATCTCATCCTTTTATGGTTCGGTGCCTGGAAAAACGGGACATCCCAGTATGCACCCACATGGGTAAAAACGCAGACTGACCGGTTCTTACGGTCAGAGACAGTGGTCCATCAGAAACTGATGGCGCTTTCCCCCCATTGTGAGGAAAACTTTCAGGCTGAAAAGCTGGCATATGAAGCATTTATCCGATACCTGAAGGAGAATGATCCGGAGGGCATTGTGATCGGAGTACAGGCAGAAAACGAAGTCGGCCAGATGGGTGCGCCAAGGGATTATTCACAGGCAGGAGAAGCGGTATATAGGGCAAATGTGCCAAAGGAAGTGGCAGAATGGGCAGGAAAAGGACCAGGAAGCTGGGAAGAGATCTTTGGAGATGATGGGGCAGAATTTTGTACAGCCTATGCTTTTGCCACATATATTAACCGGCTGGCACAGGCAGGAAAACAGATCTTTGACCTTCCTGTTTATACAAATGTGTGGCTTGGGGAAATGTACAACCGGGTTCCGGGCATCGACTATCCTTCCGGAGGAGGGGTCACAAAAGTTCTGGATCTATGGAAGGCATTTACACCAGCACTGGACGGGATCTGCCCTGACATTTATTTTACAGATGCAGATACCTACAACCAGGTATGCAGCGGCTATGCAAGGGAGGATAATCCACTGTATATTCCGGAGACGGGTTCATCTTCCTTAAGTGCAGTGAATACAGTCCATGGGATCGTGACACACGGACTTACCGGTGTGCATTGCTTTGGAGTGGAGCATATGGTAGATGAGCAGGGTAATATCCGGGAGGGCAGCAAAGAATACTGCCATCTGGTACAGATCCTGCAGAATGCCAGGCCTCTTCTTGAGAAATATCAGGGAACAAAACAGCTTTACGAAGTAGTCCAATATGAGGGCTGCGGATCAAAATATTATGATTTTGGAGATTTTATCGGCAGGGTGGTTTTTACAGACGGGCTGGGAGATGAATACTTCAGCGGAGCAAGGGAATATATGGATGCTGCCCATACCGGTGATGACTGCTACAAGGTAAGAGGAAAAGGTTTCATCATATATGAAGGAAACGGCTGCTTTTACCTGGCAGGGGAAGTGTGAAGTTCCCTACAAAAAGTGAAAACAACTTGAAATACGCCCTACAAACCGTGAAAAACCACCCTTCGAGGTTGCTTTTTTCTCAAAATATCTTAAACTTATCCCAAAATTAGTCGAAGGTATTTCAAGCAAGCTGAAAATAGCTTGTTGACGTGAGAAAGGAGTGATGGAGATGGGTGGTTTTTCTAATGTAGAGAACAATGCTTCTATTAGGGGGTACATTATGAGATGCCTTGTAAAAGGTTATCATTTTGCTTTACCAGTAAAAACATTGTCCAACAAAATGATGTCCTGTGGTTTAATCGACACACCGGATATTTCTGATCAGCTTTATTATTTGGAGCAGAATGATTTGATTAAATTTTCAAATAAATCAAATTCACTGAATGCCCTAAATAATGATGCTGTTGTCAGACTTACCGCCAACGGAATTCGTTTCATAGAAAACGGCGGCAATCCAGAAATGGGGATTGATTTATGACGGAAAAAGTGCGAAAACCCCGTTCTGATTCAAAAATGTATCAGCTGCCTAAAGATGTATTAGATCAGGTGAATGATATGCTGTTGAATGAAAATATGAAGTATTCTGATATTCAATATTGGCTCGAAACTGAACACAATATGAAAATCAGTCTTTCATCTATTTCTAATTATGCAGTAAAAATATATCAAGCAGCTCAACGCATTTCTGATGACCTGGAACGAACAAAATTTTTCGTTGATTACATTGGTGACAAAAGCGAGCTTGATGCAAGTAAGGCAACAACTGCTATTTTAAAAAGTGGTCTACTGCAAAAAATTGCAACAGCGGAAGAAGAATTTAATGAAATGCCAGTTGAAAAAGCGGGCAGATTATTAGTGGAGCTTAACAGATCCGAAATTGCAAGGGAGCGGCTTGAACTTGACTACAAAAAAAGACAGAACTTGCTTTTGAAGAACTTGAAACCAGAATGTATAAGCTGATAAAGGGTTATCCCGAATTAAGAGAAAAGCTTGTAGAAGTACTAAAAGAAGCAAAGCAAAAATGGTTAGAACAACAAGAGGAACTGAAATAACCCCAAATTGTTGAATAACTAACTCAAACTTCCCACACCAATAAGGTGTGCTGAACCTTGATAACTCTATATTTCAGCCAATAAAAAAGGCATAAGTCCGGTCCATTTGGTATAATGG